>PXTR01000051.1 GCA_003023245.1 Bacteroidetes bacterium QS_8_68_15
CAATATGATCGAGCGCGGCATCCGCGGCAACGTCGAGTTTATCGCCGTCAACACCGACCAGCAGGCCCTTTCCGAAAACAAAGCGCCGCAGAAGATCCAGGCCGGCGGCGATCTGACCGGCGGCCTCGGGGCGGGGGCGCGTCCGTCAGTGGGGGCGGAGGCGACCGAGGAAAACCGCGAAGAGATCGAAGACGCGCTCGAAGGCTTCGACATGGTGTTCGTCACCGCCGGGATGGGCGGGGGCACCGGTACGGGCGGGGCGCCGGTGGTGGCGGCCATCTCGCGGCGGCTGGGCATCCTCACCGTCGCCATCGTCACCAAGCCGTTCAAGGCAGAGGGCAACCAGCGCATGAAGACGGCCAAGGAGGGCATCAGCCTGCTCGAGGAGCACGTCGACACGCTCATCGTGATTCCCAACGAGCGCCTCCTGGACATCGCCGACGCCTCGACGAGCCTCATCGAGGCCTTCGAAAAGGCCGACAGCGTGCTCTACAGCGCCACGCGCGGCATCAGCGACCTCATCACGGTGCACGGCCTCATCAACCTCGACTTCGCCGATGTGCAGACCACCATGAAGGACGGCGGCACCGCGCTGATGGGGTCTGCGGCCGTCAGCGGCGACAACCGGGCCGAGAAGGCCGCCGTCGAGGCGATTTCCAGTCCGCTCCTGGACGGCCTCTCGATTGCCGGGGCGCGCAACGTGCTGGTCAACGTGACCGCCGACCCGAGCCTCGGCATCCGCGAGGCCACCGCCGCGACGAACGTCATTCAGCAGGAGGCCGGCCACGACGTGGAGGTCATCTTCGGCCCCGTCATCGACGAGTCGATGGACGAGCGGCTGCGCGTGACCGTCATCGCCACGGGCTTCGACGAGGAGCCCGACGCGGCGGTGCAGCAGGAAGAGGGGCAACGCGGCCCGGCGGCGTCTCCGTCGGAGGAGGAGGAGGGGGCGGAAGGAAGAGCTCCCGGGCGCAGCAGGAAGCAGGCGGAGGTCAACCGCACCGAGCCGCTCGAGTCGCACCGGTACGGGCCGGGCTACAAGGGCGAAGACAACCTGCGCCGCCTCGACGTGCCGGCCTACGAGCGCCGCAGTCCGGCAGACGAGAATGAGCAGCAGCAGCGCGAGGAACCCGCGCGGAAGGAAAACGAGCGCGCAAGCGACGAGCAGCCGCAGCGTCCCGACGCTCCGCCGGCGCGGCAGCCGCCCTCGTCGCCGCCGTCATCGCAGCAGCGGCAGCAACAGCCGCAGCAGGAGCGCGACACCGAGGACGACGACGCCGACGAGCAACCCAAGATTCGCCGCCTCCACGCCGACGACCTCGACGACCGCGAGGAACGCATCCGCAAGGACGACCCGGACACGCCGGCCTTCCTGCGCAAGATGATGGACTGAGGCGAAGGGCGATTTTCGAAGGGCGATTTTCCATCTCCAGGCTACCGCTCGTCGGCGAGCGCCCCGGCGGGAAGCGCGCCGGACTGCTGCTGCCGGGCGGCCCCGTCGATGATGCGCCGCGCGCGGACGCGACCGCCGTCTTCGGCGAGGCGGCGCGCGACGTCGACCTGTCGGTGCGCCAGGTGCTCGGCCAGCGCCTCCACGATGGCAGCGGCCGCCTGTGGGCGACGGCGGCGCGTCGTCTTGAGATCGGGGCGGAAGAAGCCCAGCACGTGCGTCTCCACGGCAGCGCGAGCGGTCTCCATGCGCGGGAAGTCGCCCACCAGCGAGAGTTCGCCGAAGACCTCGCCGGGCCCGGCCTGCCGCAGATCGCAGGGCTCGCCGTGCTCATCCTCGACAGTCAGCGCTACGCGCCCCTGCTGCACGACGTAGAGTCCGAGGCCGGGATCGTCTTCGTAGTAGAGAAACTCGTCGCGGTGGAAGGTGCGCGCGTGGACTCCTTCCGCCAGCGCACGCAACGCGCGACTCGGGACGCCTTGAAACACCGGCGTCTTGCCCAGTACGGTGGCGGCCTCCCGCACGTGTGCGTCCTCACGGCGGCGAGCGAGGCGGCGGTACGTGCGGCGCACAGCGTTCCAGAGACCCATTGGGGCGTGGGAGTGCGGGAGCGAGGGTGTACGGGGGTGAAAAAGAGTGTACGAGAGGCGCGAGTGGAAGATCAAGAGATGCCCTCCCGCCAGCTTCAAACGCGTGGAGCGCAGGAACGAACGCGCGCGTCGCCTGCATTTTCTCCGAAGCGCCACGCCCGTTCGCCGCGCCCTTACTCCCGCCCTCCCAAACCCTCGCACTCAAAACGCGTGGCCGATGCCGAAGTGCAGGCGCGGGCTGCCGATCCCGTCGGGGAACGGATTTTCGCGCTGAAGCGGGTCGTGCACCTTGAAGGCCACGTCGAGACGCAAGACGAGAAAGTCCCAGTTCAGGCGCAGCCCCAGGCCGCTGCCGACGCCGATCTGCTCGTAGAAGTCGGCGAGGCGGAAGCGCAGCGCGTCGGGGCCGGGGTTGCGCGGGCCGATCCAGGCGTTGCCGGCGTCGGCGAAGAGCGCACCGATCCAGTCGGTACTCCCGAGCACGTTGCGGAGGAGCGTCTGGCGCACCTCGACGGCTGCTTCGAGCTTGACGTCGCCGCCGAGCAGGTTGGGGGCGTCGCCGGTGAGTGTGCCGCGCGGGGCGGCTGGGCGCAGTTCGCGCAGCCCCCACCCACGCACGCTCGACGCCCCGCCGGCGTAGAAGCGCCGGTCGAACGGCACCAGCCCGGGCCGCCCGATGGGGTGGGCCGCCCCGACGATGAGCTTGCCCGCCAGCACGGTGCCGGGAGCCACGGGCCAGTAGCGCCGCGCGTCGCCGACGAGACGCACGTAGGGCCGGTAGCGCAGGCGGTCGTCGGCGGCAGAAGCGCCGCGCAGGAACGGCAGTCCCGGCAGGCTGCTCTCGACGGTGTCGGGCGAAAAGACCAGGCGGTCCAGGAGCGCTGGCAGCCCCCCGCCGACTTCGGCGGCGGTTTCGTAGCTGCGCCCTTCGGCGCGCCGCAGCGGGTTGGCCGTCGAGGAGCGCAGCGTGTAGCGGAAGGCGCTGCCGACCTGCGGAGCGATGTAGTCCTCCAGCACCCGCGCGCGCTGCACCGGGTCGCGCACGATGGGATCGTCGGGCGTGCCCAGCACGCGTTCCAAGAACCCCCCGCGGAAGCCGCTGAGCGTGTCGGGATTGGACAGGCTCAGGTCGGGCACGTCCACCAGCGAGACGAGCGTCGGCGTGTGGCGCATTTCCAGCCGCAGCCGCGCGTCGCCGCGCCCGCGGATGAGAAAGCCCAGATTTTCACGCCGCGCGGTGAGCGCGCTGACGGAAAACTGCGTGCTCGTGTCGTAGAAGTCTCCGTAGAGCCGCCGCAGCTGCGCGAACGGCTCCGTGAGATACGGATACGTCAGCGAGACGGACCCTTCGAGCTGGGCGGAAGAAAACAGCAACTCGCGGGGCCCCCCGTCGGTGTCGAGATCGGAGGCGACCGAGCCGGCGACGCGGGCGCGGAAGGTTTCTCCTTTGCTGAAGAAGTTGGCGTTTTCGTAGGTGGCGCCCAGCCCGAAGCCCACCTCGTTGCTGACGAACCCGGTGCGCTGGAGCGCGAAGGTTTCCAGGCTCACGCGGTGCCGCGGGCGCGTGCGCAGTGTAATGCGATGCGGCAACACGGGGGCCGACAACGAGTCAGGCCGGCGGGGGGCTTGCGCGGTGATGTCGGTAAAGGAAAACACGCCGGCGTCTTCGAGGCGGCGTTTGGCAGACAGCAGGTCGGCCTGGCTGTACCACCGGCTGGGACGCACCCCGTGCAGGGCCCGTCGCAGCAGCTCTGCGCTCAGTTCGCTTTCTCCCTCCCAGCGTACCGTCACCTGTCCCGGACGCCCCGGCCGACGCAGCGTGTCGATGCGCACGGGCGCGCCCTGCTCGGGGCCTTCGATGCGCACGTGCAAGTCGCCGAACCGGTAGCGCAACCCCGGGCGCACGCGAAAGGTCACGTCGAAGGAGTCCGGCGGCTGCGGGAATACGAGGGCGCGCACCGAGTCGCGCGTGGCGCGGGCGTACCCGGCGTTGCGCAGGCTGTCGAGCAGGCGGCTGCGTTCGTTCAGGAGGCGTTTTTCCGAATAGCGCCGCCCGCCGGTGCGGAACCAGAGCGTGTCGCCATCGGCGGTGCGCCGGAGCGGAGCATCTCCTGGGCGAAGCAGCGAGGCGCGCGCGAGGCGCCGCCGGCGCGCCTCCGAAAGCACGTCGAGCCCCGTGTGGCGAGCGCGGCGCGCGTAGAGCGGCGCGCCTCGCCGAATGTCGAAGACGACCTCGACTTCCGCGTCGTCGGCGTCGGCGGGTACCACGCGCGTCTCGACTTGCGCGTCGCGAAAGCCTTCCTGGCGGTAAAACGCCTTGAGGCGCTCGGCGTCGCCGGCGAGGGTCGCGCGGTCGAGCCGGGCCGGTGCTTCGCCCACGCGCTTGAGCGCTCCACCGACGCCCCCGCCGGTGAAATCGCCCAGCTTGTAGAGCCAGCGCCACCACGTGAAGCCCGGCACGCCCAGCACGCGCCGATTGGGCGTGGTGCGCACGCGCCGCAAGAGCACTATTCGGTCGAATGGGCCGCGCCCCTCGAAGCGCACGCCCGTGACGAGCGGAGGCTCCTCGCCGGAGGCGGCCAGCGTGTCAGCGGCCGGCGTATTGGCCGGCTGCGCTCGCGCTGCGCGGCCGCCGCTGCCCAAGCTACACAGCAGGAATACGGCGACCAGCGCGGGGGCTCCGTGCCGAAGAAGAAGCGACGTTCGGCCCGGCGTCGAAGGAGGGTCCGTTTTCATGCGACGGCTCGCCTGCGTCATCAGAGACGTCCCTGAAAACGTCCGTTCCCCTGTTCGGGTTCGGAAGAAGAGACTTCTCCTTCCGGAGACGCCTGGTCCGCAGCCCATTCGTCGCTACGAAATCAGCCGTTCGTATTCATCGCGCGGGCCAATCCAGAACCAATACAGGCCCTCTGACTTTTCCAGCGCCGGCACTCGAAACTCATGACGGACCCGCGCCGACCAATACCGTCCCACTTTTTTAGGTGCAGCGAGGGATGATGCGGGTTGGCTTTCAAAGAAACCGCCCAAAAAGGTGGCCAAATCTCAGCGACAAAGGAAGAAACGGCCGTCGATGGAGCACAGGCGAAGCGGGAGCGTCACATCACATCAGTAGTCGAGGGACGTCAGTAGTCGAGGGCGGCTCCGGAGTCTTCGACCTTTTGCTGCAAGGCGCGGTACTTCGCCGGCGTCATGCTGGGGGCGAAGAAGTAAATCGGGTTGATGGCGCGGCCCTCCTCGTCGCGCACCTCGTAGTGCAGGTGCGGCCCGGTCGAGCGTCCGGTGTTGCCGCTGAAGGCGAACGTCTCGCCGCGCTCCACTTCGTAGCCGGGGGCGATGCGGTCGGGCACGCGCGAGAGGTGCGCGTAGCGGGTGGTGTAGCCCGTCTTTTTGTGCTTGATCTCCACGACGTTGCCGTAGTTGGGCGAGAACTCCGAGCGGACGATCGTGCCCTTGCCCGGCGCCGTCACCGGCGCGCCCTTGTCGAGCAGGATGTCGATGCCGGCGTGCATCTTCTCGACCTTGAGGACCGGGTGGTCGCGCTGCCCGAAGCCGGAGACGATGGGGCCGTCGGCGGGCTTAATGGCCGGCAGGTGCGCCAGTTTGGAACGGCGCTGGGCAGCCATTTTTGTGAGCCGGCGGTAGCTGGCTTCCTGCAGGCGCATCTGGCGCCCGAGGCGGTCGAGGGCGTGCTCGGTTTGGCGCATCAGCTCGGCCGTGCGCCCGTCGAAGCGCTGAAACTCCTCGTACGGGTCGGAGCCGCCCACGCCCACGCGCCGCACGTCCTTGCTGATCGGGTCGGCCTGAAAAAGCTTGCGGTAGAGCTTGCGGTCCGTCGAGGCGAGGCGGTCGAGCTTTTCCGAAAAGCGCTCCACCCGCGAGTCCACATCGGCGACCTGCTCCTGGAGCGCCTCGTTCTCGGCCTTGAGCGCCGCCTCCTCGGGCGTGCCGATCCAGCGAGCGTCCATGCTCCACGCCAGCAGTCCCGCGATCACCAGCGAGAGCGCCAGCGTGCCGGCCACCTGCGCGTAGCGCCGCGAACGTTTCGGCTTAACCTCCTTGAAGGAGCAAGTTTCCCGATCATAATAGTAGTACTTGTTCTTGGACATCTGGACGGAGAAAAGCCGGTCTATGCGTGACGAAAACGTGCGGAACGGATGCTTCGAGCGGTCTGTGCGGAACGTGACGGCCCGCCGGCGACGCTGAACGAAACACGGCGTCGATAACGAGAATGCGGGGCGTGCTCCGCAGGCGAAGCGCCCGTCGCTTGCCTGTGAACTCACAAAAAGTTTATGGCATAGCGCCTGGAATTACAACCGCCGTTACCGTCTCTCTTTGCGAACCGTTTCTACCGATCTGCCCACTTCGGCAAAAATTACGCAGCCCGCGGTTCGTTGCGCCGACAGGCCCGGTACCTTACCCAAGTTGTGACCTATCAGAAAATGTGTCATTCCGGACCCCGATCCGGAATCTCATTCGGATTATTGGCAGCCAAACCGAGGGAGATCCGCCCCAAACTTGGGTTACCTTTTCACTCGCCTCGCGTACGAAATGAAACGAACGTAAGGCGGAGATCCCCGCCGAACGCCGCTCGGGGCTTTTCCTTGGGGCGTCCTTCGAACGTGCAACGGCTGTGCCTTCGTTAGCTATCAGCTGTCGGCTATCAGCGTTCAGCCTCGCGGTCCGCAAAGCTGACGGCTGACCGCTGACGGTTGACCGCTTCACTCGTAATCGTGCTCGAAGTACTCGATGCCGCGGGCGGGCGGGCCGCCGCTGCTGCCGCTGTCGCTTTGCGCGCCGGCTCCTTTTTTCCGAATGCGCTCGGTGAGACGCTCGGCAAAAACCTCGGCGGGGTCGTAGCCGTAGCGGCGCAAAAGGTGCGTCATAGCAATGGTCTCGCAGATGACGCTGATGTTTTTGCCCGGCGTGACGGGCACCCGGACGGTCGGCAGTTCCACGTCCATCACCTCGCTCGTTTCGGAGATCATCGCCAGGCGCGTATACTCTTCGTCGGCGTCCCACGGCTGCATGCGCACGACGATTTCGATGCGCTTCTGGAAGCGAATGGCGCGCACGCCGTACATGGCGCGTACGTCCACGAGGCCCAGGCCGCGTACCTCCATGAAGTGCTGCACCAGGTCGGTCCCGGCCCCCATCAGGATGGGGCCTTCCTGGCGCGTAGCGATCACCACGTCGTCGGCCACGAGGCGGTGGCCGCGCTCCACGAGGTCGAGGGCCACCTCGCTCTTGCCGATGCCCGGCTCGCCGGTAAGCATCAGCCCGATGCCGTAGACGTCGACGAGTGCGCCGTGGATGGAGCGCTGCGGGGCGAACTGGTCGCGCAGGAAGTCGCGCAGCTTCTCCATGAGGCGCGTCGTCGGGAGCGGCGTGTAGAAGACGGGCACGCCGCGCGCGGTGGCCTGCTCAACGAGCACGCCCGCGAGGCGGTTTTCGGCCGTGACGATGAGGCAGGGGATGGGAAAGCTCATCAGCCGCTCGAAGGCGTCGCGGCGCTCCCCGGTGGAGAGGCTGGCGAGGTAGCGGCACTCGGTGTTGCCCAGGATCTGCACGCGCTGGTGCGTGAACAGCTCGGTGTAGCCGGCCAGCACCAGCCCGGGCCGGTTCAGAATGTCCTCGGTCACGCGGCTGTCGGCGGCGGAGGCCGAAGGCGACCGTAATCGACTCCTTCTGAAACGTCTTTTGCTCGCGCATGGCGCGCTGCGCGGTTGAGGGAAGGTTGAAGGTTGAACGTTTTTCAGCCCGCAAAGCGCGCGGCGACGAGCGACCGCACCTGCTATTCCCGCACTCCCACGTTCTGTCTATGGCACCACGTTCTGTCTATGGCACGTCGACTGCTCCGATCAGGCGGCGCACCACGTCGGCCTGCGTGACGCGCTCGGCCTCCGCCTCGTAGGTAAGGACCACGCGGTGCTGCATGACGCTGAGGGCAATGGCGCGCACGTCCTCGGGGGTGACGTAGGCGCGGTGGTTGAGAAACGCCATCGCGCGGGCGGCCAGGTTCAGGTTGATCGAGGCGCGCGGGCTGGCCCCGTACTCCACGAGCTGCGAGAGGTCGCCGACGCCGTAGCTCGACGGGTCGCGCGAGGCCATCACCAGCTTGACGATGTACTCCTCGACGCGCTCGTCCACGTAGAGTTCGTCGAGCACGCTGCGGGCGGAGAGCACGCGCTCCGGGGACAGCACCGCCTCGACCTCCTCGGCCGCGCCGGTGCGCGCCTTGCGACGCATGATTTCGAGCTCTTCCTCCTCGGTCGGATAGTCTACCCCCACTTTCATCATGAAGCGGTCGACCTGCGCCTCGGGGAGCGGGTACGTGCCCTCCTGCTCGATGGGGTTCTGCGTAGCGAGCACCAGAAACGGCGCTTCCAGCGGAAAGGTCTCTTCCCCGATGGTGACTTGTCGCTCCTGCATCGCCTCCAGCAGCGCAGACTGCACCTTCGCCGGGGAGCGGTTGATCTCGTCGGCGAGGATGACGCTGGCAAAAATCGGCCCCTTTTTGATAAAGAAATCGCCCTCCTTCTGGTTGTAGACGAGCGTGCCGAGGAGGTCGGCGGGCAAGAGGTCGGGCGTGAACTGGATGCGCTGAAAGTCGGCCCCGAGCGCACTGGCGAGCGAGCTGACGGTGAGCGTCTTGGCGAGGCCGGGCACGCCTTCGAGCAGCACGTGCCCGTCAGCCAAGAGGCCGATCAGGAGGCGCTCGACCATGCGGCGCTGCCCCACGACCACGCGGCCGATTTCGTCGAGGAGGTCGTCGGCGAAGGCGCTTTCTTCTTCGATGCGCTCTTCGACGCGGGTGATGTCGAACGAGGGCATGAGGGCGTGATGCGTGAAACGTGATGCGTGATGCTGCTCATTTACTGACGCTGAAAGTCTCTTCAGGCGTCAGCGCTTTCCGACTGCTCCGTGCTGGCAGCCCCGGAAACGTGAGCCGCCCTGGACCTGCTGTCTGTCATTACGCAGCACCCGCTCTTTTTCCTGCAAGCGGGCGCGCTGCGTCAGAGCAGCATCGTCTCGGCCGGGCGGTCGAAGCGGTCGGCGAGCAGGCGGGTGGCGTGGCGAAAGAAGCGTGGCAGGGCAGCAGCGCGTCCCGCGATGAGGACGGCCGGGCCGCGGCCGGTGGCGCGGGCGCCGTAGAGCCCGTCGATCCCGGCGTCTTCGGCCGCGCTGGCGAGCGCGTCCTGCGGTGCGGCGGTGCTCTGCCAGTCCTCCTGGAGGGAGGTGTGCGACATAAGCAGCAGCGCGCCCAGCAGTTGCCCGTCGCCGCGGCGCGCGGCGCGGACGAGCTTGCCGGTGCGCCGGTTTTCGGTAATAAGGTGGCGCGCAACGGGACCGAGCGCGGGCGGCAGCAGGTGCTCGGCGCGGTCGAGGTCGCGATGTTCGAGGTCGCGAAAAGCCGTCAGTCCGGCGAAGGCGTCGTCGTCCTCGCGCAGCACGCGCAGGGCGCGGTCGGCCTGTCGGCGCCGTCGGTGGTGGAAAGCCGGCGGCTGCACGAGCGTTCCATCATTGAGGCGTGTTTCGGGGTCGGCGCGCGTGTCGCCGGAATCGCCGAGCATGACGAGGCCGCAGCTCAGCGCGTCTCCGTCGGGCGCCTCGAAGGCCAGGCGCTCACGCGCGGTGGTGTCGGCAAGCAGCCAGCGCGGCGACGAGGCGTTCGGCGGCGCGTCGTAAGCGGCGGCCTGCACGGGCGCACGACCGACCGGAACGCCGGCGCCCTCGGCGAGCGTAGCGCGCACGCGCTCCACGGCGTCGTCGTGTTCGCCTTCGCCTGCCGGCTGCGGTGGCGCGCTCTCGCCGCCTTTCGCGAGCGCAATCGCGGCCCGGGCGGCGGCCACGCCCAGCGCGGCCAGGCGCGCGTCGAAGCAGGCCGGCGGCACGGCGCTGACGAGCGCGGCCTCGACGGGCGGGACGGCGGCGGCGGCGGCGGCGGACAGAAACGCTTCGACGACGGCCTGCGCCGCGCGGGCTTCTCGCGGCGGGGCGTCGTCGGGTTCGCGTTGCGCACTGCTCGCCTCATCGGCGGTCTCCTCGAACGCCAGGCGGAACGGGGCCTCCGATGCAGGCGCGCGGCGAAGCGCGACGGCTGCGCCTCGATCCAGCGGAGCCAGCACGGCGAAGCCGTCGGAGTAGTGCGTGTGCCCGGCGGGCAGCCCGACGGCGCCGCGCCCGAACCCGTCCGCCGCGGCACCGTGCCGCTGCGTCGCCGCCCCGAAGCGCGCCTCCAGCAGCGCCTGCGCGCGGCGGCGAAGCTCCTCCGCAGACGGCGCGTCGGAGCGCCCGCGCAACCGGCCCAGCGCGTCGAGCGTGGAACGCGCTTCCGCGGTGGGATCAGGTCGGGGCGATTCGGGAGGCATGGGCGAATCCCAATCACTGATTGGGATTTCAGACGGCGGACCGAGGACGGTGGACGGCGGTCCCCTCCGGAGCCGAAGCGTGATAGCTGAAGAGATGCCGTTACGTCTGCGGCGACGCATCGGACGCTGCTTCCGAAGAAGCCGTTTCCGAAGAGGCCGTTTCCGAAGAAGCCATTTCCGACGAGGACGCCGGCGATGCGGAAGCGCCCGGCCCGCTGGAACCGCCGTTTTCGCGGTACATCGAGCGCGGGAGCACCTCGTTGAGCTTTTCGCCGCCCACCACGCCGAAGTCGAGTGTGCGAATGGGAAACGGAATGGTCACGTCGGTGTCATCGTAGGCTTTCTTGAGGCGCATGACCGCGTCGCTCTGCGCGTGCAGGTAGTCCGTCTGCGCGGTGAACTCGACCCAGAAGCGAATGACGAAGTTGACCGAACTGCCGCCGAACTCGTTGTAGTAAAGATCCACGTCTTTGCTCTCGTCACGGTATTCGATGCTTCTGACCGTTTCGAGGGCGACCCGTTTGGCCTTTTCGAGGTCGTCGCCGTAGGCTACCCCGCAGCTCAGGTCGATGCGCCGCCGCCCGCGCTGCGAGTAGTTGACCATCGGGTTGCCCAGCACCTCCTTATTGGGGATAATCACGCGCTGCCCCTGAAAGGTGTCGATGATAGTGGTGCGCAGGTTGATCTCGTCGACCTTGCCGAGGTAGTCGTTGGTTTCGACGATGTCGCCCTCATGGAAGGGCCGCCGAATCGCCAGCATGAACCCGCTGATGAAGTTGGCCGCGATGTCCTGAAAGGCGAAGCCGAGAGCCAGCCCGACGACGCCGGCCCCCGCCAAGAACGTCGCGACCACGCCGGTGAGCTTCAGAATGGAGAGCGCGATGAAAAAGCCCGTCAGGATCACCCCGATGCGCGCAACCGTGGCTACGAGGTTGTTGGCGTGCGCGTAGTTGGAAACGCTTTCCATGAGCGTACGCACGCCACGTCGCACCAGCCCCGCCACCAGGAACGTGACGAGGATGACGATGAGCGCCACCGCCAGGTTCGGCAGCAGCGCGACGAACTCCGTCAGCCACGTCTGGAGTTTGGTGACGAGCGGGTCGGTCATTTCGCTGACGCCGGAGATCGCGCTTTCGGAAGCGCCACCATTGG
>PXTR01000055.1:0-788 GCA_003023245.1 Bacteroidetes bacterium QS_8_68_15
GTTGGCTTCGAGAAGCTCAAACTTCTGGTCTGCCAACTTCTGGATGTGCTTCGGCAGCTCGCGGTAGTGCCGCCAAAACCTCGGAAGGGCGAGATGCGTCACCGTATCGGTTGGGCTTTTCCGGCTTCGTGCTCTGCGTCCACTTCTTCCAAGAGCGCGTCGAGCCGTCCCTCGTCGAGGTCACGCTCGATCTGCTCGTCCCAACGTTTTGCCTGGTAGTCGGCAAACCACGCGGAGAGCTCGGCCACGTCTTCGGTCGAAAGCTCGGTGATGGCGTTTTCGATTTCTTTGACGCTCATGTTGTGCCACCTGTGGTTCTGTGTTGAAAGCAGACTGCTTTTCGAACTCCACCGGCAGCTTCGTGTTCTTTGCAGCCGTATAACTGCAAGTTCACCTGCTTTGGCGTTTTCGGCGTGGGCGCTATTCAATCGGTGAAAACGTCTGACGGAGCTGTGAGCATAGCAGAAACCTGAAGTAGTTTATGCTGGCCTCTTTCGGTAATAACACATTGCCGCCGAACACGTTACGATAACGACACGTCTCTATCGGCCCGCGCTCACTCCGACGACGCCGCGCCGCTCACGTCCGCCTCCGCCGGCGCTCGCATGCTGCCGGTGATCTCGCCGACGAGGCGGTCGGCCTCGTAGATATCTTCGAGCGCTTCGAGGATGCCGCGCGCGTCTACGCTGATCGTGCGGGCCGCGCGCGAGCGGTACAAGAACGTGTTCGGCAGCGCCTGAATGTTCGAGTCGAAGACCACGCCGACGACTTCGAGATCGCGGTTCAAG
>PXTR01000055.1:882-9565 GCA_003023245.1 Bacteroidetes bacterium QS_8_68_15
GTGCCGTTGTACTCGTAGCCGTCGACACGCCCGTCGGAGAGGCGCAGCGAGAAAGTCGCGTCCGGCGGAAGACGCGCGCGGTCGTAGACGGCCAGGCGCGCGCGGTTGAGGCGCGCCCCGAGGGCTTCTTCACTGAGGGCAAAGTCGCGCTGCTGGCGGTTCAGCTCCAGAAAGAGCGAGGCCAGCGGCTCGATGACCGGCACCGACGGATCGTCGCTCTTCAGGTAACCCTCGTCGAGCAGGCGCGCGAACCGGATCGAGTCGGTCAGTGCGCTCTCCTGGGCGAGGCGCTGGGCAACCGCCTCCGGCGAGTCGCCCCGGAGCGCGCGGCGCACGACCGGGGCGGAGGGGCCGAGCGTGCGGCGCACCTGGCGCAGGCGCGCGGCGATGTAGCGCTTTTCGAGGGCCGCCGGCCACTCCTCGATTTCGAGCGCCTGCTTGCGGAGGCGCTTCAGTTCGTCCGGCGGCACGTCCGGGCGGCGGCGCACGGTGTCGTGGTAGTAGGCGTAGAGCGCGCGCGCCAGCAGGTGCGAACCGAGGCGCGGGTTCAGAAAGCCCGTAAAAGCCGCCATCTGTCGCACCGACGAGCGCTTCGCGCTCTGGATACGCTCGATCTCGCGGAGGGTGTTGCCGTACTTCTTTTGCAGGCTGTCGGTGGCAGCGATGGAATCGGCCAGCGTCTCTTCCCCCGCTTGTCGGCGCGCCAGCAACGCCGGGTCGCGCAGCCCCTCCAGCTCTCCGCGCGTGGCCTTGAGCGCGTTTTCGAGCGAGAAGAGTGTGTTTTCCAGATCGTACTCCTCGGCCGCCGCCGGATTCTCTTCGATAAACTGCTCCAGGGCCCGCGTGCGCGAGCGGAGCGTTTCGAGGCGCTGCGGCAGCGCCACGTCGCGCTCGTAGGCCAGCTGGGCAGTCGTGCTCAGGCGGTTGGTAGTGCCGGGGTTGCCTACCGTAAACACCGGATCGCCCTCCTGCGCCCCCCCCCGGCTGAAGGGAAAGTAAACGTTGTCCTCGACGGGCTCGCCCTCGGGCGTGTAGGCGCGAAAGAACGCCGCGTCGAGCGTGTAGCGCGGGTAGGTGAAGTTGTCGACGGTGCCGCCGTAGAAGCCCAGGTCGCGCTCCGGCGCCATGACGAGGCGCACGTCGTGATACCGCTTGAGCGTGTAGGCCGAATAGCGCGCGCCCTCGTAGAGCGGCACCACCCGCACGCGCAGCGTCGTGTCCTGCCGCTTGGCCTGCCGCGTGAGGCGCTCTTCGAGCTGGGCGGACTGCCGCCGGCGCGCCTGTGCGACCGCCTCGATCTCGTTGCTTTGGGCCGCGCTTTTCACGAGCGTCTCCACCGAGTCGGTCACGTTGCGCACTTCGACGATCTGCTCGACGTAGAGGTCCTTCACCTTACGCTCGCCGGCACGCTCCTCGGCGTAGAAGCCGTCCTCGACCAGGTCTTCCCCCTCGACACTAACGTCGCTCACGCTTTCACGCGCGCAGTGATGGTTGGTAAGGATCAGCCCGCGCGGGGAGACGAACGAGGCGGAGCAGTAATCCGCAAAGCGCAACGCCCCGAGGCGCGCCCGCCGCAGCCACTGGTCGCTCGGGCGAAAGCCGTACTCCTGCTCGAAGTAGTCCAGCGGCGGGTCTTCGAAGGTCCACATGCGCCCCTGGTCGAAACGGCGCACCGAGACGGTATCGGCGGGGGCCGCCGCTTCGCCCGATTGCCGCTCCGACACGTCCGGCGCGGGGTCGTCCTCGGTGGAGGGCATGTCCTCGGGCCGCTCGGTCACGATGGCCGTCTCGCCGGAGCCGACGCAGCCGGTAGCCGCGAGCATGACACCGGCGAGGAAAAGCGCGAGCGGACGAAGAGCGCGAAATCGCATGAAGACGTGAAACGTGATGCGTGTTGCGTGAGGTTGCTGAATGGCGGTCGTGGTGAGCGTAGTCGAGCGTCGGCGTATCTCGAATGGTATTACCGGTACCGCTTTGCTTGAAACGGTGGCGAATTAGCTTCATCACGCATCACGCAATACGCATCACGCAATACGCATCACGCGCCCCCTACCGCATCGCCGACTCGGTCGCCTCCGCCTCGCGCAACTCGCGCACGAGGCGGTCGGCCTGGTAAACCTGCCCGAGCGCTTCGAGGATGCCGCGCGCATCGACCGATACGGCGCGGGCGCGTTCCGGCAGGTAGATGAAATCGCCCGCCCGGCTCTCGATGTTGCCGTCGAAGGACACGCCGACGAGCTGGAGGTCGCGGTTGAGCACCGGCGAGCCGCTGTTGCCGCCGGTGATGTCGTTGGTAGGTCCCAGGGCGTGTCGTCACCGTAGGCGTGGTAGTGGTCGAATATCCCGTAGAAGCTGGTGTAGGGCGGCGCGACGGTGCCGTTGTACTCGTAGCCACTGACGCGCCCGTCGGCGATGCGCAGCGAGAAGGTCGCGTCCGGCGGCACGTCGTTTCCGTACTCGTCGTAACGCGCCTGCCCGAGCCGGCGAGCCACCTGCTGCTGCTGCGCCTCCAGCCCGCTGCGCGCGCTCTGGAAGTCCTGAAACAGCGTGTACAAGCCGCTCACCGCCTCCAGCGCAGGGTCCTCCGACGACAGCGTCCCCGCCGCCAGCGCCTCGCGTGCCGTCTCGCTCGATCGCAGCGCCGACGCCTCGACGATCTCCCGCGCAGCGGCCGACGGCGGGCGCCCCGCCAGCACGTCCTGCGCCGCCTCGGTGTCGCCGAGGTGCTCCTGCAGGTCACGCAGCCTCGCTTCCAATAAGCGCCGGTCCAGTTCCGCCGGCTGGTCGCTCACCCCGAGCAGTTCCTCGCGCAGATCGGCGAGCTGCTCCTCGGGCGCCCCCGCCGCGCGGCGCGACCGCAAGCGCTTCGCCGTGAGCGCCCGCCGCAGCGTCGCCGAGGAGTAGCGCGAGTTCTCCATCAGCAAAAACGCGCGGTACTGATCCGCCAGCGCGCGCTTCTCCTCCTGAATTTGCTCCATCTCGGAAAGCGCGCCGACGTACTGTTCTTGCAGGGCCGGGTCGTCGTCGAGGGCGGCCCGAACGTCCGCCTGCGCGTCGCGGCGGCGCGCGAGGATGTACGGGTCCTCCAGCGCGTCGAGGCGCCCGCGGTACAGCTTGATCGCGTTGCGCAGCTCGAAGAGGCGGTTTTCCATCTGCTCGGATGGGGTTTCGTCCGCGGACGCCTCGAAGGCGGCGCGGCGCGACTCCAGAAACGCCAGGAGCGCCCGGTCGCTCACGTCGCGCCGGAAGGCCAGCTGGCTGACCGTCTCCAGCCGGCTCGTCGAACCGGGATTGCCCACCACGAAAACCGGCTCGCCCGCCGCGCTGCCCTCCTCGGCGAACGGAAAGTACGCCTCCGGCGACAGCGGCTCCCCATCTTCGCCGTAGACGCGCAAGAAGCTCACGTCGAAGGTGTAGCGCGGGTAGGTAAAGTTGTCCGGGGCGCCGCCGAAGTAGCCGACGTCCGCCTCCGGGATCATCACGAGGCGCACGTCGGTGTAGCGGCGGAAGGTGTAGGCCGAGTAGCGCGCCCCGTCGTAGAGCGCGACGACCTCGGTGCGCAGGTCGCCTGGCCGGCTGACCTCGCTATTACGGCGCTGCTTGATCTCCTCGAACACCTGCCGTTGCGCCTCGGCGCGCTCCGCGTCGGTTTGCGCGTCGTCGAGCGCGGCCTCGACCGCACCGGTCACGTCCTCGATGGCCACGAGCTGGTCGGCGTACAGATCATCGACGCGGCGTTCCCGCTCTTGCGTCTCGGCGTAAAAGCCGTTTTCGATAAGTTGCTCACTCTCCTCGGCGGTCGACGCGGCAAACGTGCGCGCGCAGTGGTGATTGGTCAGCACCAGGCCGCGCGGCGAAACGAACGAGGCGGTGCAGTTCGGCAGCCGCAGCGCCCCCAGCCGCGCGCGGCGAAACCATTCTTCGCTCGGATCGAAGTCGTACTCCTCCTCGAAATATGCGGTCGGCGGGTCGTCGAACGTCCACATGCGCCCCTGGTCGAAGCGGCCCGCCTCGGCGGTGTCGGTCTGCGCGGTGCGGCGGCGCGCGGCGGGGTCGGCGGCGATGGTGGCCGGGACGGCGGCGGCCGTGTCGACGGCCGCTACGGTGTCGGCCGGCGCGCTCGAGGCGTCGCCGCCCCCGCCGGAAAGGGTGGCACATCCGGGCGCCGTGGCGACGAGCAGAACGAGGGCGAGGGCCACACTCGCCGGCGCGGCGAAGCGTCGGGAGACGGCGGCGTAGGGCACGGAGCGTCGGTCCATGCGCGAGGGGCAGGGCGAACAAGCGATCGTAAATAGAGGAACAAGCAAACGGGACCAGCGCCCGGCGGGTCCCACTTCCGCAACGGAGCGGCGCGCCCCTTCCGGGAACACCCATTGTGAAATAGTTTATTTCTCTCGCCCGTTCGTTCTCACCTCCTCGCTTTGCTTACGTGCTTTCATGCCGACCTACAAGTATCGCCGCGAAGACGGCTCCACCTTCACCGTCCGCCAAAAGATCACCGAAGACGCGCTCGAAGAGTGCCCCGACACCGGCCAACCCGTCGAGCGCGTCATCACCGGAGGGATGGGCTTCCAGCTCAAAGGCGGCGGCTGGTACGAAGACGGCTACACCCGCCCGGAGGCCGCCGAAGAGAGCAACGGCGCATCGGGAGAAGAGGCTTCAGGGGAAAACGCTTCGGGAGACGACGCCTCCGGCAGAGAAGCGCAGAGCGAAAGCGCAGGCGCCGCGGCGTCCGGCAAGCAAGACGAGTCCAAGCAAGACGAGTCGTAAGGCGGGCGCCGGGCGTGTCACGCACTTACGCGCAGCACCAGCTTGCCGGCGTTTTCGTTGGCCTCCATGCGGCGGTGCGCCTCGGCGGCGTCGGCCCAGTCGTAGACGCGGTCGATGACGGGCCGAAGCACGCCGTCCTCGAAGAGCGGGAGCGCGTAGGCGGCGAATTCCTGCGTGAGGCGCACCTTGTAGTCGGGCGCGCGGGCGCGGAGCGTGCTGGCCTTCACGTGCAGGCGTTTGGCGAGCAGGCGCCGCAGGTCCACGCGTTCGACGGTCGTCCCCCCCAGCACCGACAGCAGGACGAGCCGCCCGTCGGTGCGCAGCACGCCGATGTTTTTCTGAAAATAGGGCGCGCCGACCACGTCGAGCACGAGGTCCACGCCCGCCCCGCCGGTGATTTCGTCGATGCGCTCCGCAAAGTCTTCGCTCCGGTAGTCGACGGTCGCCGATGCGCCCATGTCGCGGCACGTCTCGTGCTTCGGCGCGGAGGCGGTGGCGAACGCCTCGGCGCCGGCTTCGACGACGAGCTGGGTCGCCGCGGTGCCGACGCCGCTGGCCCCGGCGTGGAGGAGCGCTCGTTGCCCCTCGGCCAGTTCGCCCAGCCAGTAAAGCGCCTGGTAGGCCGTCAGGAAGACCTCCGGGACGGCCGCGGCCTCCTCGAAGGAAAGCGCCTCGGGGATCGGCATGGCCATGTCGCCGGGGATCACGGCCCGCTCGGCGTAGCCGCCGCCCGGCAGCAGGCCGAAGATGCGGTCGCCCTCTTCGAAGCCGTCGCACGCCGCGCCCGCTTCGGCGACCGTGCCGGCCAGTTCCAGCCCCAGCAGGTCGCTCGCGTCCTCCGGCGGCGGGTAGTGGCCGCGCCGCTGCATCAGGTCGGCGCGGTTGAGCGCGGTGGCGCGCACGTCTACGAGCAGTTCGCCGGCAGCCGGCTCGGGATCGGGGCGCGTGCCGAGGCGAAGCTGCTCGGGGCCGCCTGTTTCGTCTACGAGAATAACGTTCATTGTTGGTTTTCTGGGTTGATGGTTTTCTGGTTTTCGGGTTCGTTTTGGGACACCGTGCGGCGCCGGTGGAAAAAGAGCAATGCGTTGGCGCAGGCGAGAGCGGCCAGGCCTGCAGCACCGGTCATGCCCGTGGCGAGTCGCGGCCCGCCAGCGACGAAGAACAGCGTGAGGCCGGCGGTCGTGTTGAAAGCACCGTGCATCAGTGCAGCGGCCAAGACGGTGCGCGCCCGCATCGCCACGTACGCGAAGAGCGGCGCGAGCAGCACCGTCATCAGCGTCATCATGAACACGCCGAGGACCGGATGCTCGGGATAGTTGTAGCCGGCCAAGATGAGCGGGGCGTGCCACAGGCCCCAGACGATGCCCACGACGCCCGAGGCGTTCCAGAAGCCCAGCGGCGCCAGTTCGTTTTGCAGAAAGCCGCGCCAGCCCACTTCCTCACCGAAGGCCGCCACCGCAGCGACCGTGGCACCGTTGAAGAGCGCGCCGCCAACGAGAATCAGCGGCAACCACGCGCCCAGCGCGCGCACCTCCTCGGTGTCGCCCTCCGTCGCGACGCCTGCCGGGGCGGTCGCCAGCACCTGCTCGACGACCCCTTCGACACTAATAACGAAGTGCGCGCCGGGCACGAATACGCTGAATGCTCCCGCCGTGCCCGCCAGTGCGAGCGGGGCGAGCCAGGCCACGAGCCACCAGCGGTTGAAGGCGAGGCGCATCCCGATCTCGGCCAACGGCCGTCCGCGCACGAGCTTCTTCACCACCAGCGCCCCCACCGCCGGGCCGTACATGAACGCCACGCCCATCACCGTAAAGGCAAGCGCATCTTCGACCGCAAAGCCCCCCCCGAAGTACACGCCCGCAAGCCCCCAGCTCCATCCGTAGGCGAGCGCCACGTAGAGCGCCACAGCCTGTACGCCGACGCGCTCCGAAGCCTGCGCGTCAGTGGTCAGCGTGTCGGTGGCCGAAGAAGCCGTCGTCGTGCGCAAAGCCGCCGAGGGGCTGAATGTCAGAAAATGCGTCCTCACTCATTCTCCCTGACCGCTCCCGCTGCCGATTCGATTTGAAATGAAAAGCGGCGATCGCCGGCGGGGGTTCCCTCCTCGAAGGTGCGCTCCACGAACGTCGCGTCGCCGCCATGCCCGATGAGCAGCGCCGTCGCGGAGCGCGTGCCATAGCCGTCAGTCTGGATGAAGACGGAGGAGAGCGCGCGTTCCCACTCGCGCGGGACGCCGGTGTCGGGCAGCGCGTCGTCGGGGGCGGGCGCCGGGTCGTGGAGCAGCTCCAGAAGCGGGTCGGGGGCGGCGCGGCCGTCCTCGATCAGGCGCGCAAGGCCAGCTTGGGCCGTCTCGACCTTCGGCCAGGCGGTGTCGAGCGAGGCGTTGCTGAGGCCGTGCACGCCGGGCGTCACGTGACGCGGAGGCCGGCCGTCGCGGTTGGAAAAGTACATGAGCTGCGGCGACGCATCGGCCTCGAAGACGCCGGCCAGCAGATTGAAGCCCGCGTAGCGGTTGGCGTCGGCGGCGAGCGCGTCGAGAACGGCCGCCGGCGGGCGCTCGTCGGTGAGGATCTTCGTTACCAGCGTGCCCCGGCTGGGGGCGTCGGAGAGGCGTTCAGCGGACGGATCGCGCACATTCGTGAGCGCGGCGAAGCGGCCGGCGCGGGTGACGCCCATCCAGGTGCCGCCGGCCCGCTCGTCGCGCCCGGCCAGCAGCCCCTCGGTCCCCTCTTCCTCGTCCCAGAAGTGCGCCGGCGCGGTCGGGCGGTCGTAGAACTCGTCTCGGTTGGCTGCCAGGACGAGCGCGTAGTCCGGGTGCGCGTCGAGGGCAAAGGCGATGAGGCACATGGGCGCGGACGCGGGGGGGCTGCTTGGAGGCGTGAACGTGGGCCTGAATGCTTTGCCAGTAAGCGGAAGCGTGATGCGTGTTGCGTGAAGACAGCAAGGCGATGCGTTGGAACCGACACCCTACGCGCAAGCCATTCAGAAAACGATGTCACTTCGAACTTCTTCTTGTGGATGTGGACCAGCAGCCTCCCCTGACCGCAGGGAAGGACCCCTTGCGGGTCATGCCGTTGTGGTAGAAGTGCACTGCGGGCCAGCACTATAGCACTGCGGGCCAGCACTATAGCACTGCGGGCCAGCACTATAGCCTTTAAGTTGCATCACGAATCACGTTTCACGCCGTTCGACCATCACCACCCGCGGCGGGTCGTTGTTTGGGTTGAGGAAGCGGTAGCCGGCGGCGCGAAAGCGGCTCTGCTCCAACGATTCGGCCCAGCGGCGGACGGCGGCGGTCTCCTCGGCGCCGCCGGCGTGGCCCGGGTAGCAGACCACCGTGAGCACGCCCCCTTCGGCCAGAAGCGCGGCGGCAGCGTCGAGCGCCGGGCGCGTCGTTTCCGTCTTGGTGGTTCGCGTTTTGTCGCCGCCGGGGAGATAGCCGAGGTTGAACATCACCGCGCGCACGCCTTCGACCGCTTCCGGCGGCAGCGCCTCGCGCATCTGCTCGTGACCGTGGTGTATGAGCGTCACCCGCTCGGCTACGCCGTTTGCGTCGAGGCGAGCGCGCGTGGCGTCGAGCGCGGCGGTCTGCACGTCGAACGCCCACACGCGCCCGTCGGCCCCCACCGCATCGGCCAGAAAGGCGGTGTCGTGCCCGTTGCCCGCCGTCGCGTCGACGGCCGCGTCGCCCGGACGCAGCGCCGCGACGACGTGTTCTTTGGCAACGTCGAGGTGGGATTTCACGGTTTGCGATGCGTGGTTTGTGATCCGTGATTCGTAATGCGTGAAATTGCTGACTTACGGACGACGAAAAATCTAACCCAAGTTGTGAGGTATGGCGAAAACCAATCAAACCAGCGTGTCATCCCGCACTTGATGCGGGATCTCCCTCGGTTTGGCTGCCAATAATCCGAAT
>PXTR01000056.1:0-2046 GCA_003023245.1 Bacteroidetes bacterium QS_8_68_15
CAACGCGCTGAACTACTCGATCAACCAGTCGGACAAGGAGTCGCTCTACACCCCCACCACGCCGGACGAGAAGTACAAGGCGAAGGCGTTCATCGACATGTTCATCCAGCGCGGGGCGAAGGCCGTGGCCGTGGGGCTGAACCTGACGTTCGCGGCGCTGGTCAGCATCGCGGCGGTGCGCTGGCTCTCGCTGGCAAGCTTCGCGGTGCTGGCGGCGTGGATCGCGGTGGTGATCTTTGCGGGGCGGCGCTTCGCGCAAAAAGCCGGTGAGGCCGAGACGACCGAAGGGGAAGAAGGCGTGGCGGCGTGATTCGTCGCTCGCGATTCGCCGCTCGTGATTCGTGGTTCGTGATTCGTGGTTCGCGATGACAGCAGGCCGAATCGCTCGCGCCGACATGCTACCGGCGAGGCCATTCCGAACGTGTGGACCCCCGAATCTATCTTGAGCGTTCGTAGAAAGCGACCTCACGAAAAACGCATCACTTATGATCGCACTCGTACAACGTGTCACGCACGCTTCCGTCGAAACGGGCGGCGACCCCGTCGGCCAAATCGAACGCGGGCTGCTGGTGCTGCTGGGCGTGCGCGACGGCGACACCGAAGGCGACGCGGCCGATCTGGCGCGACGCACGGCCTACCTGCGCGTCTTTCCCGACGCGGACGGGCGCATGGACCGTTCGTTGCTCGACCTCCCCGACGGCGCGGCGCTCGTAGTGCCGCAGTTCACGCTCTGCGCCGACACCGAGAGCGGCCACCGGCCGTCGTTTTCCGAAGCCGCCGCGCCTTCAGTCGCCGAGCCGCTCTACGAATACTACGCCGACCGCCTCGAAGCGCACCTCGAACGCCCCGTGCCCACCGGCGT
Organism: Bacteroidetes bacterium QS_8_68_15; assembly: GCA_003023245.1. The sequence continues at coordinate 863 of PXTR01000056.1, forward strand.
CTTCGGCACCTCGATGCAGGTGCGCCTGACGAACGACGGCCCCGTAACGCTGTGGATTGAAAGTTGAGGCGAGCTCCCCGGGACCGCGGAGGGTATGACCTTCGGCCCCCGCACTCGCTCCGCTCGCTCGTTCGCAATGACCGCTTTTGCTTGAGCTATCTATCTTCGGCTCAGTAACAGTCAGCCCCTCGGTACGCAAAGCGGACAACAGAGGGCTGACGGCTGACCGCTCCCCTACTCATTCGTCATCGTCCATGCCGTAGCGCTGCTTGAACTTCTCAACGCGCCCGGCGGTGTCGACGTACTGGCGGCGCCCGGTGTAAAAAGGATGATTCGTCGAATCGACGTCCGGTTCGAACTCCTCGCGGTCCATCGTGGAGCGCGTTTCGAACGTGGAGCCGTCGGAGAGTTGGACAGTCAGCGTGTTGTACTCGGGGTGGAGATCCTCTTTCATCGAAGCGGGCGGGAAGAAAGGGAGAAACGACGTGAAAAGAACGCCATTTTGCGGAGCTTCCCTGTCACGCGCAGCACGCGGGCTGTGATCCGCCGGCGCGATGCTTTGCCGAAGGTTCACGCTTGCTGCTGCTGATCGGAGACCTCGGGACTCGAAGGCGGCTCTTCTCGCTCCCGCGTTTTCGATTCAGCCGTTTTCGATTCAGTCGTTTTCGGCTCAGCCGAGGATACCGATTCAGCCGCTGGCTCGGGAGAGGTGCGCTGCTGCCTCGATCGGGAACGGGCGGGCCGCCGACGGTGCACCAGCGCGTCGATGCTGCCGATGAAAGCCTCGGCTTCCCCGAGAAGCCCTTCGGCGTCGTCCTCGCTCACGGCGGAGCGCTGAGCATAGTCGGCGGCTTCTTGCAGCTCGTAGCCGTGGTGGAGCACTTCGGCGGCGCGGCGCGGGAAGCGGCCGCGGCCGTCGACGAAGCGTTCCACGAAGGCCGACCGCACGCTGCGCCGGCTGCGGACCGAGGCGTCGGTCGTCAGCAGGGCCGCCTGCGCGGCGTAGAACATGGCAAAGTAGGCGCGGGAGACCGACGAGTCGTAGTCGCCGATCTCCAGCAGCACGGCGGCGCTGCGCAGATATTGCTGGCTTTTGTCGAGAAGTTGCCGGGTCTGGTCGTCCATGCGGGGCGGGCGGCGCGGGGCATGAGCAGGGCGGCACACGTAGGAAAAGTTAGGTCCAC
>PXTR01000056.1:2114-8524 GCA_003023245.1 Bacteroidetes bacterium QS_8_68_15
GGGCGCGAGTTGATGGCCCGCTCGACGAGTCAGCCGCCCGGACGCAACGGGCGCATCACGACCTCCGAGACGAGGTAGTTGTCGGGGCTGTTCAGCAGGTGCAGTACCGTATCAGATACATCCTCCGGCTGCATCTTGTTTTTCGAACTTTCTCCCGGGCTGAAGCTCGTCTCCACCGAGCCGGGGTAGACGCAGCTCACCTTGATCCCGTCCTCGCGGACTTCTTTCATCAATGCCAGGCTGAAGCCGCGCACGCCGAACTTCGAGGCGTTGTAGCCGGAGAGGCCGTCGTTGGCGACGAGGCCGGCGATGGACGCGATGTTGATGATGTGCCCGCCGAAGCCGCTCTGTTCGTTCTGCGCCTTCATCGGCGCGAGCGCGGCGCGGGCGCACAGGAAGACGCCGCGCACGTTGGTTTCCATCATCGTATCCCAGTCCTCCACGGAGGCGTCGGCCACGTCGTCGAAGCGCCCGAGGCCGGCGTTGTTGAGAAGCGCGTCGAGACGTCCGGCCTCCGAGGTGACACTCTGGAATGCCTGCTGAACGCTTTCCTCAGAGCGCACATCACACTCGACGGGGCGAAAGTCGTCCCCCAAATCGTTTTGAAGCTGGTCGAGGTCGCCTGTGGAGCGGGCCAGTCCGTAGACGGTCGCGCCCTGTTCGATGAGCGCTTCGGCGAAGTGCTGCCCGAGGCCGCGCGAGGCCCCGGTGACGACGCACACCTTGTCTTGCAAATCCATTGGCGCAAAAGGAGGAAACACAGGAAAAGAGTGCTGCGCTTTTAAACATAGCCACACCCGTCCGGTTCGTCAGGCGGCCGGAGCGATAGTTCGTGTGAATTAAGACGACGGGTCGCTCGGAACGGCGGACCACGGAGGGCCGACGGTCATACCCTCGCGGTGCTGCGGACGGCAGGTTTTCCTACGCCGGGTCCCAGATACAACCCCAAACTGCGAAGCCCAAACCGCGAAGCCCATGCACGATCCCGAAGCCGCGCGCGCCGAGATGCAGGCGCTGCTTGCCGACGAGGGCGCTCCCGACGAGGACCTGCTGCCCGAGATCGGCGGGCGGCGCTTGGAAGCGAGCGAGGTGATCCGCCTGCTTGCCGGCCACCTCACCGATCGGCGCCGGGCGCGCATCGCCGACGTGGTCGCGGGCCGCACGAAGCGGCTCGTGCCAGTCGTCGAAGGGCTGGTTAACACCGGCAACGTCAGCGCCGTGATGCGCAGCGCCGAGGCGTTGGGCTGCCAGGCGCTGCACGTGGTGGAGGGGGCGGGTGAGCAGCGCTTCAAGCGTTCGAAGCGCACCTCGCAGGGCGCCGAAAAGTGGCTCGACCTCACGCGCTGGTCCGGCCCCGACGCCTGCGCGGCGCACTTCCGCACGCACGGCGTCCAGCTCGTTGCCACCGCGCTTACGGACGAGGCCGTCCCCATCGGCGAGATCGACTTTCGCCGGCCTACCGCGCTGGTGTTCGGAAACGAGGAGGGCGGCGTGAGCGAGGCCATGCTCGCGGCCGTCGACCGCGTGTGCATCGTGCCGCTGCCGGGCTTCACCGAAAGCTTCAACGTGTCCGTCGCCGCGGCGGTGGCGCTTCACCACGCGCGCCGGGCACAGCGCGAAGACGGCGGCGGCCCGCTCACCGGCGACCTGAACGCGGCCGAGCGCGAACGCCTCACCGCGCGCTTCTACCTGCGCAGCGTGACGAAAGCGGAAGCGATCCTGCGGCGGAAACTCGTCGGTCGTGGATCGTGAGTTCGTGGGTCGTGTACGGCGCGCAACTTCTTACTGAGGCCGTTCGCCCCGGTGCAATGGGACGTACCTGCGGCGTTTGCGTCCTCGCGTGCCGGTCGCCGCCGCAAGCAACGACCAACGAACCACGACCAACGAACCACCAACCGTGACCGACCTCCCCGTCGAAGACGCGCTGCCAGAGCTGAAGCGCGCGCTTCGCCGCCGCCCCGAAGCCGTGCTCGAAGCCCCCACCGGGGCGGGCAAGACCACGCGCGTTCCGCTCGCGCTCCTCGGCGAAGACTGGCTCGCCGGCGGGCAGAGGCTGCTCGTACTGGAACCACGCCGCCTGGCCGCCCGCGCCGCCGCGCGCCGCATGGCCTCGCTCCTCGGCGAGCAGGCCGGCCAGACCGTCGGCCACCGCGTGCGCATGGACACGCAGGTCGGCCGGGAGACGCGCATCGAGGTCGTCACCGAAGGCATCCTGACGCGCTTCCTCCAGGACGACCCGGCGCTCGACGGCGTCGGCGGCGTCGTCTTCGACGAATTCCACGAGCGCAGCTTGCAGGCAGACCTCGGGCTGGCGCTCTGCCTCGACGCGCGCGCTGCCCTGCGCCCCGATCTGCGCCTCCTCGCTATGAGCGCCACGCTCGACGCCGGCCCCGTCGCGGACCTGCTGGGCGGCGACGACGGGACCGCCGCACGTATCCAGAGCGAGGGGCGCACCTATCCGGTCAGCGAGCACTACCTCGACCGCCGCCCCGACGGCCGGATCGAAGACTACACGGCGCGCGCTGTGCGCCGGGCGGTGCAGAAAAATGCCGGCGGAGGCGACGTGCTCGTCTTTTTGCCGGGGGCAGGCGAAATCCGCCGCACCGAAGACCGCCTCGACGACCTGGCGGACGACGAAAACGTGGACGTGCGTCCCCTCTTCGGCGCGCTTCCCGAAAAGAAGCAGGACGCCGCCATCGCTCCCAGTCCCGAGGGCCGCCGCAAGGTCGTCCTCTCCACCGACATCGCCGAGACGAGCCTCACCATCGAAGGCGTCACCGTCGTCATCGACAGCGGCTTCCGGCGCGCGCCGCGCTTCGACGCGCAGAGCGGCATGACCAAGCTCGAGACGGTGCGCATCTCGAAAGCCAGCGCCGACCAGCGAAAGGGGCGCGCAGGCCGCGTGGAGCCGGGGGTGTGCTACCGCCTCTGGACGCGCCATCGCCAGCAGCACCTCAAGGACTTCGCGCCGCCGGAAATCCAGAAGGCTGACCTCGCCCCGCTGGCGCTGGAGCTGGCCTGCTGGGGCGCGTCCTCGCCCGCGGAACTGCGCTGGCTCGACGCCCCGCCGGAGAAGACCTTCGCGCAGGCCGAGGCGCTCCTCCAGCAGCTCGGCGCGCTCTCTGGTGAAGACGGGCGCGTTACCCATCACGGGCGGCGCATGGCGGGCCTCGGCGTGCATCCGCGTCTGGCGCATCTGCTGCTGGCGGCGGAGGAGCGCGGCCTCGGCGCGGCGGCCTGCGACCTGGCGGCGCTCCTGGACCGGCGCGACCCGTTCAAAGGCCGCGGCGAAGCGCCCGACGCCGACCTGCGTCTGCGCCTCCAGGCCCTCCGCGACCTGCGCGCCGGCGACCAACCGCGCGAGGGCAAGAGCTACCGCGTCAGCCGCGGGGCGCTGCACGGGGCGCGCAAACGCGCCGGCCACTTCCGGCGCAAGCTGGGCATCGCGAAGCGGGAGCGCGTGACGGGCGACGACGTGGAGGCGGCGGGCCTGCTCGTGGCGCTGGCGTACCCGGATCGGCTGGCACAACGCTCCGACCGCACGGGAGGAAGTACTCCTGGGGTGCGGCGCGAAGGGCAAGACGGACGCTTCCGCCTGCGCTCCGGCGAAGGGGCGTCGTTTGCGCGCCCGCAGCTGCTTTCGGACGCGGCGTTTCTGTCCGTCGCGCACCTGGGCGGGCGCGGCAGCGAAGGCACGATTTATCTCGCCGCGCCGATCTCGAAAGCGGAGATCACCGAGCAGTTCTCCGAGCATGTCGAACAGCGCGACCTCGTGCGCTGGGACGGCGGCGCGGAGCGCGTGCGGGCGCGGCGGCAGCGTGTGCTCGGCGCGCTCGTGTTGAAGGACGGGCCGCTGCGCGACCCCGCGCCGTCAGCGCTGGCGGAGGCGCTGCTGGAGGGGGTGCGCGCGGAGGGCCTGCGCGCCGCGCTGCCGTGGACGAAGCGCGCGCGCCAACTCCAAGAGCGGCTCGTCTTTCTCCATCATCACCGCGGCGGAGACGAGGACGACGCGTGGCCCGACGCCTCCGACGAGGCGCTCTTGGGCGACGCGGAGCACTGGCTGTTGCCGCACCTCTACGGCAAGCGCCGCCTCTCCGACCTCGACGACCTGAACCTGCACGAACTGCTCAAGCAGCGCCTCACGCACCAGCAGCGCCGCCGCCTTTCCGACCTCGCCCCCACGCACATCGAGGTGCCCAGCGGGCAGCGCCGCCCCATCGACTACGCCGACCCTGAGGCGCCGGTGCTGGCCGCGCGCATCCAGGAATTTTTCGGCCTCACCGAGACGCCGCGCATCGCCGGGGGGCGCGTGGCGCTGACGATCCACCTCTTAGACCCGGCGCAGCGCCCCGCGCAGATCACGCAGGACCTGCGTCACTTCTGGAACGACACCTACTTCGAGGTGCGCAAAGACCTGCGGGGCCGCTACCCGAAGCACTACTGGCCCGAAGACCCGTTCGAGGCGACGCCCACGCACCGCGTGCGCCCCGAGCAATAGCGCACGGCGGGCAGCGGGAAACCGTCCTCTGCACGCGCAGCGCTCACGAGTCTGCTGTCTGCGGCGCCAGTCGCGTTCCGCAACGTTTGCAAAAGATCGCGTCGTCGTCGGCGTCGTCGTGGCCGGTAAGCCCGCAGGCCGGACACAAGCTGCGCGCATCAGAGCGGGTTCGTGGCGGCCGCCGTGGCGGCGCTCGTGGCGGTGAGCACGGCGGCGGTCGTTTCGGCATCGACCGACGAAACGGTGCGTCCCATGCGGGCGTCTTCCGTCAGCTCATCGAGGCGGTCGGCGGCGGCGTCGCGCTCCTCATCCTCGAAGACGTCGTGAGTGAGGCCGCAGGCATCCATCAGCGCGATGAGGGCGAGCGCGCGGTCGTCGGGCGCTTCTCCTTCGAGCACGACCTGGCGGATGCGGGCGCGCACGCGCTGCTCCGGGTCGGGATCGACGGTAGGATAGCGCTGGTAGGAGTAGACGCCGAGAAATCGGTGGTCTTCTTTTTCGAGCACGCCTTCGTCGGTGAGGCGGCGCAGCATGTGGTCGCGCAGGCCGTCTTCGTTGCCTCCGTCCTCGTCGCCTTCGTCCGCGGCGGTGACGGAGGGGAGCGTGCGCAGCCAGTGCATGGTGCCGCGCGGCTCGTCCTCATCGGCCATTGCGCGGAGGGGCGAGTCGAGGGCGGAGTCGCCGGTGGGCGTGTCGTCGACGACGGTCCACAGGTCGTTCTCGTGGCGGATGCGCCCGCGGGCGGCGAGCGTCAGCAGCACGGCGGCGGCCAGGCCGAACGGCAGCGCTGCCCGGTCGCCCACCTCGACGCTTCCTTCCTCATCGCCGAGGGCCAGCAGCAACACCGCCTCCGGCAGCGTCAGGGTGGTGTCGCCGGTGGCGCTTTCCCCGCTGTCGGGGCGTTTGCTTTCTTGCGGTGCGGGGTCGGGCGCGTCGGCCATGCGGGTAGGGACATGTTTGGCGTTTCGCATTGAACGTGAAACGGTATACGTTGCACGTTTGGCGGATTACCACAACTCGTCGGCGGTGGGCGTGGAGCGCACCAGCGAGGCCACCTCGTCGGCCTGGCGGCGGTTGTAGCGACGCGTGAGGTTTTTGTAGTTGATCGCGTCGTAGATGGTGCCGACCATGCAGAGCCCGCCAGTCAGGAGATAGAGCACGCCCATGCCGACCTGTTCGAGGTAAAAGCGCTGGAACCCGTTCCCGATGATGGTGAGTCCCACGGCCACCAGGAGCAGCACCATGATCGGGTCTTTGCGACGCTCGCGGTAAACACTGGCGAACTGGCGCGCCTCCTCCTCGTCCATCGGCTTCATCAGATCGGCGACGTGGAGCTGCTCTTCGCCTTTGAGTTCGGGGAGGTACTGGAGGACGCGGCCGGTCGTGTCGGGGCCGGGCATGATTGGGTGTGGAAGTGCGGGGAGAGGGGCGCCGGGCGGAGGGCGTCGCGGGCCAGGGTGGCGATGCGGGCGGTGAGCACGGTGAGGGCGAAGGGGCCGATCGGATGTGCGCGCAGGGCGGCGGCGAGCTGCCCGTCAAGGAGGAAGGCCACCGAGTGGCCGAGGCCGCAGCCGGGGCAAAACGGCAGCCCGAGGAGCCGGAGCAGACCCAGGCGCTCGAAGCCGCAGAGGTCGATCAGGCCCGGCCCGGCGGGGTCGGCGGCGGCCAGTGCAAGGAGGCCGGCGGTCCACACGCCCGCTTCCGGCGGCAGGCGGCGCAGGAATCGGCGGAGCGCGGAAAGCTGAGAGAGGGAGCGTTTCACAACCGAACGGACGCTGTCTTCAGAATATCCAACCCAAGTTGTGAGGTGTGGCGAAAACCAATCAAACCAGCGTGTCATCCCGCACTTGATGCGGGATCTCCCTCGGTTTGGCTGCCAATAATCCGAATGAGATTCCGGATCGGGGTCCGG
>PXTR01000057.1 GCA_003023245.1 Bacteroidetes bacterium QS_8_68_15
CAGCGGGTAGATGTAGGAGAAGTCCACCCCGATGATGTTGTAGCGCAGCCCCGCGCCGAAGTTCAGGAACTGGCGCGCGCCGAAATCCGGGTCTTCGTAGTAGTAGCCGGTACGCAGCGCGAAAAGTTGGCTGTACCAGTACTCCAGCCCTGCGCCGACGGTGAGCTGCTGAAACGTCCCGATCTCCCCCGTGATTTCCCCGTCGGGGCCGATTTTGTTGTTCGGCGCCCACGAACTGACAATCGCCTCGTAGAACGGATCCACGCTGCGCTGCGTAGTCGTATCTGGCTGCGTATTGTCGTCGTCGCCGTCTTCAACCGGTACCTCCGTCGTCTCCACGTTGGTCAGCATCTTGCCGAAGTCCACCGCAACGGTCAGTTCGTTGTACTCGTCGAAGGCAAAGGTCGAGGCGGCTCCGAAGCGCAAGTGCTGCGGGAGCGGGTCGACGTCGTCGCTCCGGGCATCGTAGTCGATGGTCGGCCCCATGTTCGAGAGGTTGGCGCCGAAGGAGACGGTCGTTTCGGTCCCGCCGAGCATGAACGGGCGCGTGCGATACATCCCGGCCAGGTCCACGCCGAAAGAGGAGGCGGTCCCATCGAGGGCGTTGGTCCCGCCGCCGCTGCCGGTGAGCTTCGAGTAAATGTAGCGGGCGCCCCCCCCGACGGCGAAGCGCTCCCCGAGCTGCCGGCCGTAGGAAACGCCGGCCGCCAGATCGAAGGAGCGAAACTTACCGACCGGCTGGTTCTGCGCGTCGCGCCGCTCGTGCTCGCCGAGATTCATGAAGGCGACCTGCCCGCCGAAGGTGCCGATGCCGTCGGCGTGGTACTTGCCCACGAGGTAGTCGAAGTACAGGTCGGTGTCCCCGAGGCCGGCCAGCCAGTTGGTGTGCGTGATGCCAACTTCCGCACCGCGCTGGTAAGCCAGGCCGGCGGGATTCCACCAGATGGCATTGGCGTTGTCGGCGAGAGCCACGCCGGTGTTGCCCATGCCGGCCGCGCGGCTGTCCGGCTCGATCATGAGAAAGGGCACGGCGGTGGTGCTCACTTGCGCGCGCGCCTCGAGGGTCGGCGCGACCAGCAGCAGCGCCAGCAGCAGCGCGAGCGCGGCGGGCGCCGTCGCCCCGGAAGAGGCCGTCGCCCCGGGAGCGGAGGAGGACGCGCCGCGCCGCTGGCGTGCGAGGGGCGAAAATCGGGTCATGGGTCGATGGGCGTACAGAGAAGGGAGGGCAGACGAGGAATGCCTCCGGCAAGCAGCGCTCGCGCCCTTTTCGCGCGACGACGAAGCGCTTCAGCGGCAGCTTTACCTGCTACACGCTCCGTCCTGAGAAGGAAGGCACGGATGCGATGCGGATGCCGTAACGATTGCTCGATGCGCGCAAGGCGACTTTAGAGAAGAGAGATGCGCTCACGGCGCAAAGCAAAGCAGGGTCCGTCCGCGAAAGCCATTCGCTCCGATGTGCTCCGCACGCTGACGTTTCCTACAAGAATATAAGACGCGCCAGTCCTGCGCAAGTTCACGACGGGAAAAGAGCACGCAAAAAGCGTTTTCCATTGGAGAGAACGCCCGTCCCCGCTGTATTTCGAGGGACGCTTCACGGCTCGTCGGACGATTCGCGGCCGACGATGCCCTGGTCGATGTCTTGGCGTAGCGCCTCCAGCCGTTCGAGCGCGTCGGAGATTTCGGCTCGCGCCGCCTCGATGTCGTCCAGCGGCTCGGTGAACGTGGCGCCGAGGTCTTCGACGCGCGCCATCTCGGCGAGCAGCTGCGCGTTGCCCGACACCACCGACAGCGAATTGTTCAGATCGTGGCACACCTCCGCGAGGGTTTCGTGCAGAGCGGCGTCGCGGTCCTCGGAAGCCTCGGGGGTCGCCGTCGAAGAAGAGTCGTTCATCGAAGCGTATTTCGTATTGCGTAGGGCTGCTCGTCTACGACCGCTAAACGAGGATTCGAGCGTCAAGGTTTTTCGGAAAGCATTGCCGGTCGCGTCGAGACGCCGGCGATTCGGGCTGCCGTCATTACGCACCACGCAATACGCACTACTACGCCTGCTGCCCCTACTCCAGCGAGCGCGGGTTCGCCAGCTCGACGCCGTGGTCGGTGCGCTTCAAGTCGGCCACGGCGGTGTCCGGATCGTGCTCGAAGAAGAGCGTCCACCCGGCGCGCTCGGCCTCGTCGAGGAAGTCGGCCTTTTCGTCGATGGTGCGCATCGGGCGCACGTCGTAGGCCATCGTCCAGGCGGGCTTGAGGTGACGCGTCGTCGGCAGCAGGTCGGCCACGAAGACCAGCGCGTCGTCCCCGTCTCCGATCTTGACCATTTGCTGCGCCTCGGTGTGGCCGTGGACGGGCAGCGCTTCGATGTCGTGGAGAATTTCTTCGCGCCCGTCCACGAGTTCGATGGTGCCGCTGTCGGCGAGGGGGTCGAGGTTTTCGGAGCGGAAGGAGCCTTTCTCCTTAGGATTGGAGGTGCGCGCCCATTCCCAGTGCTTGCGCTGCACGTGGTGGTCGGCGTGCTCGAAGGTGAGCTGCCAGTCGCCCTCGTCGTCGCAGTAGGTGGTGCCGCCGCAGTGGTCGAAGTGCAGGTGCGTCAGGATCACGTCGGTCACGTCGCCGGCCTCGTGGCCCGCCGCCTCCAGCGAGCGGTGCAGTTCGGAGTGCTCGCGGTCGAGGGCGTAGATGTCGGCAAACTTCTCGGAGGGCGCAGCGCCGACCCCGTTGTCGATCAGGATGAGGCGGTCGCGTCCTTCCAGAAGCAGGCACCGCGCGGCCAGCGGGACGCGGTTGCGCTCGTCGGCCGGCAGCTCTTGCTCCCAGAGCGGCTTCGGCACGATGCCGAACATTGCCCCGCCGTCGAGCCCGAAGCGGCCCGTCTCGATTTCGTGCAATGTGTACCGTCCAATTTCAGGCAAAGCGATTGGCGATTTTCGAATTTCGATTGGCCTCGGCCCCGATTCGCCCATCGCCCTTCGACCATCGTCAATCGGGGGCCGACGGTCATCCCTCCTGGGGAAAGTCCTGAAAGTGGCCGTTGGAGCGAATGCGCTCGCGGGTCGTTTGCTTTTCTTCCACGCGCGGGAGCAGCGCCTGCAGATGCTCTTTCAGAAAGGTCATGCGCTCCGGCTCGGAGCGCAGTTCGAGCACCTCCTGCTTCTGCGGCGTTTCCAGGGCGGCGTTCTGCGCGATGACGAACGAGAGGCGGCCGTCGGGGGCGTCGTCGTAGAGGCTGGGGCGCGGGGTGTGGCCGGCCAGTTCGAGCAGCTTCATGTGCTGCGTGATGACCGTCCGGGAGCAGATCGGCGTCGGCGGTCAGGTAGGATTGCTCGCCGGAGCGCACGTCGGTGGTGCGAAAGCGCTCGCCCCCGACGCTGATGATGTCGAGGCGTCCATCGTCATAGCGGCGCGCGACCTCTTCGATCTCGGCAGTCGTCCCCACGTCGCGCAGCACCTCGTCTTCGGCAAGCACGATGCCGAAGGGACCGCCCGTGTCGAGGCAGTCGGCGGCCAGGTCCTTGTAGCGCTCTTCGAAGAGGTGCAGCGGCCGGCGAGCGCCGGGGTAGAGCACCATATTCAGCGGGAAGAGCGGCAGCGAATGAAGGCGGTCGGGCATGGAGACGGACGAGGAGGCGCGCCAGGCAGACTGCTTTTTTCGAATGACGCGGACCCTCGCGGGTTTCCCTCGATTGGGCTACGTGCCGTCCGGCGGCCCTCCAGCGGGGCGTTCGCCTCGACGGTCGGGGCGCCAGCGGGGCGCGCGGGTGTGGAGAACGAACGCGACGGCGGCGAACAGGAGCGCCCCCCCGGCGACGGCGTATCCCGGCCAGGCGGTCGCCTCGACCTCTTCGAGCGACACGCCGGGGCGGGCGGTGGCCAGTTCGACGCTGACGACGGCGAAGGCGTTGTTGGCGAAGTGCACGCCCACCGCCGGCCAGAGGCTGCCCGTGCGCCACGTGAGGTAGGCCAGGTAGCCCCCCAGCACCGACAGCGGCACCACCTGCGCGGGGCTCAGGTGGTACAGCCCGAAGAGCAGGCCCGAAAGCGCCACGCCCCCGGCCGCGCCGGCCGAGCGTTCCAGCTGGCGCTGCGCGTAGCCGCGGAAGAGCAGCTCCTCGCAGACGGCCGGCACCACCGCCAGCCCGAGCAGGTTGACGGTGGGCCCGAGGCCGCTTTCGAGCACCTGACGAATGACGCCCGTGCGCATCTCTTCGAGCCCCCGGAAGAACTCCGGCAGCGGCACCTGCGCGTTGAGCTGCGTGAGCGCTCCCACGACGGGTTGCAACCCCACCATGCCCAGCAGCGCGAGGCCCATCAGCGCCCACGGCACGCGACGCAGGCGAAGAAAGCCGCCCCAGGGCGCGCTGCTGTGCAACCACGCCATCAGCAGCACCGGCCCCGCCAGCCCCAGCACCTGCCCGATGCTGTTGCCGACGACGACGTCGGTGGCCGTGATGAGCCCCTGCACGGCCGCTGGATCACCGAGGGCGCCCGCCCCCTCACGCGCGATCAGCAGGGCGCTCGTCGCGACGGCCCCGATGACCTGAAAGACGACGAACGCGCCCACCAGCACCAGCAGCGCCGCCAACCAGGGCGCCAGTCCGCCGCCGCGTTCGAGCGCACCGTCGAGCGGCAACGCCCCGCGCCGGCTCCACGGGTCGGACAGGTGCGATACGCCGGCGGTGCGCCCCTCGCGGGAACCACGCCCCTCGCGGGAACGACGAGAAGGAGACGAGTCGGGAACGTCGGGCATCGGGACGGAAAAGCGCTCTTCGGAAAGAGACGGGACGATGACGGCCCCCTCCGGGTGTGCTCTCCGGAAACAAGGTACCGCCGAGCGCGCGAAATGTCCCGCGTGGCCGTCCACGCTTCCGTTCAAGCCGTATTTACGGAACCGTTAATCCGGGAGCGAGCGTTCCCCTTCCATCGTGCTCGAAACGTTTTTGCACGTCCGCTCAGCTTTTCCCACGCACGCGAAGTCGATATGCAGGGTCTTCGCATCGGCACGCGCTCTCCCCGCCGGGTACGCCGCGGCGACGACGGGGCGACCGCCGACGCGCGCGAACGACGCCGTCCGGCGGAGCTGCGCTGGCGCTTCCGCTTCACGCTGCTGACGGTGGGCGTGACGGTGCTTCTGATCTCGTGGGGCGGCTTCGTGACGAGCATCGAGGCGGGCATGGCCGTGCCGGACTGGCCGCAGACGTTCGGCTCGTGGAATCCGGTCAACCCGGTCGAAGGATGGTGGCGCTCCACGCCGCTCTTGGCCGAGCACGGGCACCGCATCCTCGGGCAGGTCGTCGGCGCGCTTACCCTGACGCTGGCGGGCTGGACCTGGTGGCGCGACGCGCGCCGCTGGATGCGCTACCTGGCCGGCGGAGCGCTCGCGCTGGTGGTCGTGCAGGGCGTCCTCGGCGGGCTGCGCGTGACGGAAAACTCCCTCGCTCTCGCTACCGTACACGCCTGCACCGCCCAGATCTTCTTTTCGCTCCTGGTGGCGATGGCGCTGTTCACTTCGCGCTCCTGGCTGGAGGGCGCGTCCGCATCAAGAACCCTCGACCGCTCAAAGCGACGCACGCTCGTGTGGTTGCTGGTGGGAACGGGCGCAGCGCTCTACGGGCAAATCGTCCTCGGCGCGCTGCTGCGCCACTTCGGGCGCGGGATCGGGCAGACCTTCGCGGTGGTGCACATCGGCGGGGCCTTCGCCGTGACGGCGCTGGTGGTCGCCTCGTTCGTCTACGCCGAAAAGCACTTCGACCACCGCGCTCCCCTGCGGCGCGGCGCGTGGGCGATGGTCGGCGCGGTCTTTCTTCAGTTCGCGCTGGGGCTGGCCGCGTATCTCGTGCTTCTCAACGACATGGCGCGCTCGCTGCGCAGCACGCTCCAGATCGGCCTCACCGCCGGCCACCTCGTCGTCGGCGCCTTCTTGATGGCCGCCACCGTCGCGACCGCGCTTCTGTCGATTCGGGCAAAGGCGGCCCCCGTCGGGGAGGGCACGGCTCCTACGGACGCTTCCGCTCTTCGGGAACGAGCGTAGCGTTGCGTGTTGCGTAATGCGTGTTGCGTAATGCAAGCAATCCGCGCCGCTCTCAACTGGACGCTACCGGCAAGAGCCATTCAGAAAACGGAACAGCCTCAAATGCTTCCACAACGCACGTAGAATAGCAACCTCACGAATCACGGATTACGAATCACGCATTGCGAACCACGCATGAGCGCCCCCGCCTCGTCCCAGCCGACCGCGCCTGCCCGTCCCGGCGAACGCTCGCCGGCGGCGGACCTGTGGGCGCTGGCGAAGCCGGAGATTTCGTTCCTGGTGACGCTCTCGGCGGCGGCGGGTTTCCTCCTGGGCACGCGCGGGGCGTTGGCGGCCTTCGACCTGGTCGTGACGCTGGTGGGCGTCTTGCTGTGCGCCGGGGGCGCGGGTGCGCTCAACCACTACCTCGAACGCCACTTCGACGCGCAGATGAAGCGCACGGCCTCGCGCGCGCTGCCGGCGGGCCGCGTCTCGCCGCGCCTGGCGCTGGGCTACGGCCTCGGTCTCGTCGCCGCCGGCGCCGGGCTGATCTGCCCGCTGGTGAGCCCGCTCGCCGCCGGGCTCGCGCTGCTGACGGTGGCGCTCTACCTCTTCGTCTACACGCCCCTGAAGCGCGAGACTTCACTCAACACGCTCGTCGGCACCGTGCCGGGGGCGCTCCCGGCGCTGGGCGGCTGGGTGGCCGCCGGCGGCGCGCTTACCGCTGCGGGCGGATGGGCGATCTTCGCCGTGCTGGCCTGCTGGCAAATGCCGCACTTCCTGGCGCTGGCCTGGATGTATCGCAAGGACTACGACCGCGGCGGCTACGCGATGGTGTCAAAAAACGACCCGACGGGCCGACGCACCGCCGGGCAAGCCGTCTTCTTCTGCGCGCTCCTGCTGGGGACCTCGGCGCTCCCCTACGCTACCGGCGACGCCGGATGGGTCTACCTCGCCGGCGCGCTCCCGCTGGGGGGCTGGTTTTTCGTCGAAAGCCTGCGGTTCTGGCGGGAGCGAACGGGCTACCGGGCACGCGCGCTCCTGAAGGGATCGATCTACTACGTGCCGCTGCTTCTGGCGCTAATCGCGGCGGACTGGTGGATTGCGTGAGGCGTGTTGCAACCTAAAGGCACTTCTTCCCTGAGGTCAGGGCGCGTGGTGCGTGAGGCGTGAGGACGACAGCCCGATGCGCCTGTGATCTGTCTCAACCGGCGGGAGCCATTCGAAAAAGGAAGCCGCTTCGAACGATCTATCAGCACCCGTAAGATAGCAGCCTCACGAATCACGCATCACGAATCACGCACCATGCCCGCCGCTGTCGAAGTCGAAGCCGTCACGCACCGCTATTCCGGCGGAGCGGACAGCAGTGGCGCGGCGCTGCGCGACGTGTCGCTGACGGTGCGTCCCGGCGAAGCCTTCGCCCTGCTCGGGCCCAACGGCAGCGGCAAGACGACGCTCTTTCGCCTGCTCGCTACGCTGATGCCCCCGTCGGAAGGCGCGGCGCGCGTGTTCGGGCAGAACGCGGCACGTGAGCCGCGAGCCGTGCGCCGCCGGCTGGGCGTCGTCTTTCAGGAGCCGGCGCTCGACGAGGCGCTTACCGTCGCGGAAAACCTGCGCTGCCACGGCGCGTTTTTCGGCATGAGCGGTCCGACGCTGGAAGAGCGCATCGCCGATCTGCTCGACCGCTTCGGCCTCACCGGGCGCCGCTCGGACCGCACCGGCCTCCTCTCCGGCGGACTGCGCCGCCGCGCCGACCTCGCGCGCGGCCTCCTGCACGCTCCGCCGCTCCTGCTGCTCGACGAGCCGACCGCCGGCCTCGATCCTGCCGCGCGGCGCGCGTTCTGGAACCACCTCGACCGCCTGCAACGGCAAGACGACACCACCCTCCTCCTCGCCACGCACTTGATGGACGAAGCCGACCGCGCGGACCGCGTGGCCATTCTCCACGAGGGGGAGCGCGTGGCCTGCGGCGCACCTTTTGCCCTCAAGCGCGACCTCGGCGAGCGCACCCTCCGCCTCGAAAGCGCCGATCCCGACGCGCTGCGCCGCCGCCTCCGGGCCCAATGTGGCCTCGACGTGCAACGCCTCGGCGAATCGGCCCTCCACGTCGCCTGCGATGGCGAGGCCGAAGACGACGCCCCCGCCCTGCTCGCGCGCCTCTGCGACGCCTTCCCCGACCGGATCACGAGCGCCACCGTGCGCCGCCCCACGCTCGACGACGTCTTCCTCGCCCGCACCGGCGCGCCGCGGGTCGACGGACGCCCGGAGGACGACGGACCACGGACGGCAGACGGCGGGCTTTCCGGCCGCAGCGCGGAGTTCCAGCCGTCGAGCGCGTCGAGCAGTTCCCCCGCTTCGCCCTGAAGTCCCCGAACCGGCCCATGCCCGTTACCAAACCAACTCGGAAGCGCGAGAGCGGCACGACCGAACAAAAGCAAAGCCCTCCCGCTCCTCCACGCTCCCATGCTCCCACGCTCCCACGCTCCGTCATCGCGCTCGCCCGGCGCGAGGTCAAGAAGTTCGTGCGCGACCGCAGCCGCCTCTTCGGAGCGCTCGCGCAGCCGGTGCTCTTCTGGCTGCTGCTGGGACTGGGGTTTCAGGGCGCGTTTCGAATGCCCGGAAGCGCGGCAGCGGAAACGCCTTACCTGGAGTTCCTCTTTCCGGGCATCGTCGTGCTGATGGTGCTGTTTACGGCGATTTTCTCGACCATCTCCGTCGTGGACGAACGGCGCGAGGGCTTTTTGCAGGCCGCGCTCGTCGCCCCCGTGCCGCGCCTCGGGCTGGCGCTGGGCAACGCCGCCGGCGGGACGCTCCTGGCCGCCGCGCAGGCGGTGCTCTTTCTGGCCGCCGCGCCGCTGGTGGGGCTGCCGGTCACCTTCGGCGGGGGGGCCGTCGCGCTCTTCGTCTGCGTGCTCGCCGGACTGGGCTTCACCGCGCTGGGCTTCGCCATCGCCTGGCGGATGGAATCTACGCGCGGCTACCATGCGGTGATGAACGTGCTCCTCTTGCCGCTCTGGCTGCTCTCCGGCGCGCCCTTCCCCGCCGAGGGCGCCGCCCCGGTGCTGCGGTGGGTCGTCTACGCCAATCCCGTCAGCTACATCGTCAGCGCGCTGCGGCAGGCGCTCTACGGCTTCGGCCCCGCCGCGCCCGAAGCGCTCGCCTCGCCGGCCGTCTGCCTCGCGGTGACGACCGTCTTTGCGGCGGCGATGCTGCTTCTGGCCGCGCGGCAGGCGCGGCGACCGCTCTTTTCGGGATGAGCGAATGGCGAACCGGTCGGCTTCTACTGCACCGTGCATGGGAAGATAATCCTTCAGTTTTTGCTTCCCTGCGAGGAGATGGACGTTTTGGACGGCTGGACGGTTGGACGTTCACACCTCCATACCTCCAAACCATCGGGCTTCGGCAAGGACGAAAGACGAACCGCCGGAACCCCCAAATCTTTAGCAAGCCGCTCACGTCCCATCAAAGTAGAAACGCCCTGCGACGGCAGCGCGTTTGGTACGGAAAGACATTTCCCGCACCCTTCCCCCGCCGGTGCCGTGACCGAACAGACTCAAACCCTCATCGAACGGCTCGAAGCGCTCCCCGAGGACGAGCAGGACCGCCTCGCGCCCCTTCT
>PXTR01000052.1 GCA_003023245.1 Bacteroidetes bacterium QS_8_68_15
CGTGAGGTTGCTGGTCGGCGGTCGCCAAATGGAAAAATCGAGCGTCAACGCTTTTTGAGTAGCAACACCGATAGAGCGAGAGCGCAGGCGTGTTACGCCGATACATCGCGCAACACGCACTACGCATCACTCCTCAGTAGCGGTCGGGGCCGCCTTCGTCGTATTCTTCGTAGCCGGCGTCTTCGTAATCGGAGACGTCGTCGTCGTCGGCCTCGGGGCCGTAGCCGGCGTCTTCCTCGTACCCGTCAGCAGTCGAGGGGGCGGAGGCGCGTTCGTAGCGCGAGCGCCCGGCGTCGTCGTAGAACTGCTCCTCCATGCGTTGCACGTCCGGGTGGCGGCGGTCGACGATCAAGACGGTGTAGTCGTAGGGGTAGCCGCGCCGTTTTTCGAGGCGGACGGCGCCGGCGTCTTCGAGGCCGCTGACGAGGGCCTTCGGGTCGAAGCGCTCGCCGAGCACGTCCGACAGCTTGCGCAGAAGCGGCGTGAGGTACACCTCGTCGTACTGGCCGAAGTGCTCCTCGGCAACTTCGAGGGTGCGAAAGAGCATCTCATCGTCGAGACGCTCGTGGTGCTCGGCGGGCGGCTGCTCCTCGGCCTCCTCGCGTCGGCCGGACTCCTCGGCATCGTCAGGGAGCACCTCGCGGCGCGTGGCGTCGCTCAGCAGCCTGAGCACGTCCATGAAGTCGTCCGCGCGCGGATGCGGCTCGCCGCTGGAGGAGGAAGACGCCGGCGGGTCGAGCGCGGCGACGAGCGCATGCGTCCCGGTTTTTCGGATGGCCTGAACGAGCGGGCGAAGGGCGCGCACGCCGGTCATCAGGGCGATGGTTTCCACATCGGCGCGGCGGTGCGCAAAGGCGGTCGCCTCGACGGAGAATTGCATCGCGGCGGCGAGGTCGTCGTCCCCGGGCGAAACCGGCGCGAAGCGCGGTTCGATACCGGCTTCGTACAGTGCGTGCTGAAGCCCGTCTTGCTCTGCCCCAATGCGCGCTTCGAGCGCGGCGAAGTCGGCGTAGGCGACGGTGCGCACCGTGTCGATGCCGTCCTCGTCGGCGAGGTAGCGGCGCAGCTCGCGGGCGGCCTCGCGGATGCAGGCGGCGGCGCGATCGGCGGGCGCGTCGAGGCGTTCGGTCAGGCGCGCGTGCAGGTGAGCGTAGTCGATAAAGAGCGCGGCGTGCCGGGACGCGGGGCGCGTGCGAGGAGGGCGAGGCATGGGACGGTCGTGGTTTTTTTTACTGCTGTCGTTGTTTTGTTTTCAGCCGTTTTTGCCTGTTCGTGATGCGTGCTACGTGATGCGTGCTACGTGATGCGTGCTACGTGATGCGGGAGGCTGCTTTCTTGCCGTCGCCAATATCACATGCGGACTATTCCGTTTTCTGAATGGCTTCCGCCGGTAAGTATCAGACGCCGAGCGCATCGGCCTGTTTTCATCGCGCAACACACGTCACGCGTCACGCACCGCAGCGCGGCCATTTTCCGCGGGTTCGCCTTCGCCGAGTTCGAGAATCGTCAGGTGGTCATTGGTGTAAATGCCGATGTCGGCGGCAATGGTGAGGGCTTCCTCGACCACCTCGCGCGCGGAGCGGTCATCGTCGCACGTCAGGAGCGCGCGCGCAGCGGCCAGCGCGTAGGCCCCGCCCGAGCCGATGGCGAGGATGTCGTTATCGGGCTCGATCACGTCGCCCTGCCCGCTGATCAAGAGCAGGCGTTCGGGGCCGGCGACCGCCAGGAGCGCTTCGAGCTTGCGCAGGTACTTGTCGGTGCGCCAGTCCTTGGCCAGCTCGACGGCCCCGCGCGTGAGGTTGCCGCCATACTGCTGGAGCTTTTCCTCGAACCGCTCGAAGAGCGTAAAGGCGTCGGCCGTCGACCCGGCGAAGCCGGCCAGAATCTTGCCGTCGTAAAGCGAGCGCACCTTCTCGGCCTGGTGCTTCATGACGGTTTCGCCCATGGTGGCCTGCCCGTCAGAGCCGAGGGCGATTTGCGAGCCGCGCCGTACGCCCAGCACGGTGGTGGCGTGCAGGGTGTCGGGGGAGAGCGAACCGGCAGCGGAGGAGCCGGAAGCGTCGTCGGAAGGAGCGATCAGCATCGGCGGCAGAGGGGCCAAAGCAGCCAGCGAAAAAAGGCCAAAGCGTGACCTATAAGACGAATCGCGCGCGGCGGTGTTCGGCAGTTGGGTGTGAGAGTGCGAGCGTTCTCATGCGCAGAGGTATGAGCCGCAGGGCAGAGGAGGAAACACCCCCGCACACCCATACCCCCGAACTCAAACCTCTCCCGCAGCTATTGCCTGCACGATGCGGTCCATCGCGTCGCGGGCGTCGCCGGTGTCAGCGGAGTAGTGGTTGGCCATGATGACGAAGACGAGCGGCTGCCCGCCGGCGGTGGTGACGTATCCGCTGAGGGCGCTTACGCCGCTGAGGGTGCCCGTCTTGGCGCGCACGCGCGCTTCGGCGGGGCCGTCGCGGAAACGATATTCGAGCGTGCCGGTGCGCCCGCCGACGGCAAGCGCGCTGGTGAAGGCGTCGGCCACGTCGGGGTCGGGGTGCTGGCGCATGTACAAAAGCAGCGCCGCCGTCATGGTGGGCGTGACCATGTCGTAGCGCGACATCCCCGAGCCGTCGGCCAGGCGGATGCGGCTGGTGTCCACCCCGGCGGCCTCGAAGGTGCGCAGCGCCGCCTCGACGCCCATCGCGCCGGAGCCGGGGTCGGGGTCGTCGGGGTCGCCCTGCATCAGCGCGGCGACCGGGCGTTCGGCGCCGAGGGTGCGCAGAATCTGCTCGGCGTAGAGGTTCTGGCTCTCTTCCATCATCGTCTCGACGATGTCGGCGAGCGGGGCGGAGCGGTAGCGCGCCACCACGTGCGTCTGCGGAGCGGTGTAGGACACCGGGTCGCCAGGCAGGTGGTCGGCGTCGCGGGCGGACTCCTTCACCGAGATGCCGCTTTGTTCGAGCATCGCGCGCAACACGTTGACGAAGTAGCCGGTGGGGTTGCCCACCGAGAGCCGCTCGGACTGCGTGCCGCCCGGCAGCAGGCGGCTTTCGACGTAGAGCGTGCGGCTGCCGGGGAGGCGGCGGTATTCCTCGTCCGCGCCGCTGCGCACGGTGCGCGTGCGGTTGACGGCGTCGACGTAGCCGGTGTGCAGCGGGTTCCAGGAGAGGACGGCTTTCTCGCCCACTTCGCGCCCGCGGGCCGTCAGTTCGATGAGGTTGCCCGCAAACGAGAGGCCGCTCAGCTCCGGGGCGTAGCGGTAGGGCAGGTCGTCCCAGGCCCAACCGTGGCCCAGCGGGGCGTCGGTGTGGATGTCGTCGTCGCCGAGGATGCGACCCGTGACGTGCTGAATGCCGGCGGCGCGGAGCGAGTCGACCCAGGCGCGAAAGACCTGAAGGCGGTCGCGGCGCTGCTCGTAGCCGCCGATGGTGGGGTCGCCTGCTCCGCGCACGATCAGGTCGCCGCGCAGGGTGTCGTTCACGACCGGCCCCTGGCGGTAGAGGCGCGTTTCGAAGCGGTAGTCCGGGCCGAGCTGGTCGAGGGCGGCGGCGGCGGTGTACAGTTTGACGTTGGAAGCGGGGACGAAGCGCCGGCCGGCCTCCCGCTCGTAGTAGACGGCGCCCGTCGCGGCGTCGGCCACCTTCAGCCCCCAGAAGCCGTTTTGCAATCTTTCGGTGTCGAGGGTCTCCTGCACGACCTCCGCCAGCGGGGAGCGGTCTTCGAGCGCGTCATCGGCGGAGCGCTCCTGCGGCAACGACGGCGGCGCGTCGGAGGCCTGCGCGCGCGCTGCCGGCGCCGACATCGCGCCGGACCAGCAGAGAAGCAGGCCGACCAGCGCGTGCGTCAGCGAGGCGCGCAACCGTCGCAATGACCGAACAGACATACCACCAAGAAGTGGACCGGGAGAAGGGCTCATCCCGCAAACTAACGCGCAAGTCCACGCGAGCGTTTGGGCGTTACGAGATCTTGGCCGTCGTCACCGCTACGCTCCCCCGCCGGGGCTGACGGTCTGCCGCTCGCCCTCTTCGCCCATGCGCGGGGCCGCGAGCACGACGAAGGCGTAGCGCGCCTGGTCGAGCGGGCTGGTGGGGACGATGTGCACGGTGTACTCGTTGCGCCCGGGCGAGGTAGCGACCGAATCGACGAAGCCGACTGACAGCCCCGGCGGGAAAAACCCGCTCGACCCGCTGGTGACGACCCGCTGCCCCGGCAGCACGGGACTGGTCTGCACGACGTGCTCCATCAGCAGGCGGCCGCGGTTCTGCCCCGGCCACTGCACGATGCCTTCCGCGTCGAGCGACTGGATTTTGGCCGGCAGGCGAAAGTCGGTGTTCAGGTACGACATGACGCGCGCGTGGGTCTCGCTGACGAGCGTGGTGCGCCCCAGCACGCTGCCGCGCTCGTCGATGACGGGCATGCCGACTTCGACGCTGTCAGCGCTCCCGACGTTGATGGTGAAGGTGTTTTGCTGCCCCGTGAGGGTTTTGGAAATGATGCGCGCCGGCTCGACGGCCAGCTGCGTCGTGTCGCGCAGGTTGAGCATCCCCTCCAGGCGCTGGTTTTGCATCCGCGCCTCGCGCGAGCGGGCCACCTCGGCGGCCAGGGCGATGTTTTCGGAGCGCAGGCGCTCGTTTTCGTCGAGGGCGCGCAGGTAGTTGCCCACCCAGGCGAAGGCCCCTTCCGCGCGCGCGGTCGCCTCCAGCGCCCCGGCGCGCATCGCCCGCACGAGCGTCTGGTTCTGCGCGAACATCACGCCGAGGCTCACGGCCACGAGCACGGCCATGAGCACCCAGTCCTTGAGCCGGTCCCAGAGGGAAGTCATTTCGAGCGTGGGGGAGCGGGGGCGTGGGAGAGAGGGAGCAAGGCGTTTGGCGGAGGCAGGAGGTGACGGGAAGCGCGAATGCGGTCATGCGACGCTCCCACGCACCCGCGCTCCCTTGCTCCCGCGCTCAGGTCAGGACCGCTTCGTAGTCTTCGAGTTCGTCGAGGACCTTGCCGGTGCCGCGCACCACGGCGGTCAGCGGGTCGTCGGCGACGTGGACCGGCAGCTCGACGCGCTCGGCGACCATGTCGTCGAGGCCCTGAAGCAGCGCGCCCCCCCCGGTCAGCATGATGCCGTTTTCCAGAATGTCGCTTCCCAGCTCGGGGGGCGTGCGCTCCAGGCAGCGCAGCACCGCGGCGGCGATCTGGTCGAGCCCGTCGCGGAGCGCCTCGCGCACGTCTTCCGAGGAGATGGTGCGCACCTTCGGGACGCCGCTGACGAGGTCGCGCCCCTTCACCGACAGATCCATCTCCGTCTCCATCGGCAGGGCCGATCCAATCTCGCACTTGATGCGCTCGGCGGTGCGCCCGCCGATCAGCAGGTTGTGGTTGCGCTTGAAGTACTGCACGATCGAATGGTCGAACTCGTCGCCGCCGGCGCGGATCGACTCGTCGATGACGATGCCCGCCAGGGCGATCACGGCAATCTCGGTGGTCCCGCCGCCGACGTCGACGATCATGTTGCCGACCGGGTCGGAGACGTTCAGCCCGATGCCGACGGCGGCGGCCATCGGCTCCTGGATCAGGTGCACGCGCCGCGCCCCGGCGTGCTCGGCACTGTCGCGCACGGCGCGCTTCTCGACCTCGGTGATGCCGGACGGCACGCACACGACCATGTTGCGGATGCGCCCGAGCCAGCCTTTCTGCACCTTGCTGATGAGCGTGCGGATCATCTCCTCGGCCACCTCGAAGTCCGCGATCACGCCGTCTTTGAGCGGGCGGATCGTCTCGATTTCCTCGTGGGTGCGCTCGTGCATCTGGCGCGCCTCGTAGCCGAGCGCGATGACCTTGCGGCTGTTGCGGTCCACCGCCACGATGGACGGCTCGTTGAGGACAATCCCGCGCCCGCGAATGTAAATCAGCGTGTTGGCCGTCCCCAGGTCGATGGCGACGTCGCTGGAGAAGTTGAACAAACCCATGCGGGGAAGGTCGATTTTCGAGTGTCGATTGCCGAATGAGCAAGCCTCGACAACCGATGGGGGGAACCGTTCGTCCCTCGCCGTTCGTCAATGGCGAAAGTGGCGGCGGCCGGTGAGAACCATCGCAGCGCCGGCGTCGTCGGCGGCGCGGACGACCTCGTCGTCGCGGATGGAGCCGCCGGGTTGGATGGCGGCGGTGGCGCCGGCGCGGGCGGCGGCTTCGAGCCCGTCGGCGAAGGGAAAGAAGGCGTCGGAAGCTACCACGGCTCCTTCAAAGTCAAGTTCCGCTTTCTCCCCCTTGCGCACCGCCAGTTCGCTGGCGTCGATGCGGCTCATCTGCCCCGCCCCGATGCCAAGCGTGGCCCGCCCCGAGGCGTAGACGATGGCGTTGGACTTGACGTGCTT
>PXTR01000053.1 GCA_003023245.1 Bacteroidetes bacterium QS_8_68_15
GGGGGTGGAGCTACGGGGACTCGAACCCCGGACCTCCTGTATGCCATACAGGTGCTCTACCAGCTGAGCTATAGCCCCGTTTGCCGGGACGTGCGCGTAACTTTTTTCTGTGTGACTTTTTTTGGAAGTACCTTGCACGGCGGCGCGCGTTCCGCGTTGCGTGGGAGCGCAGTGAAAAGAAGGAATGAAAGCAAACCGCTTCGCAAGCACAGAAATGCGGCAAAAGCAGAAACGCGACTTTTTCCGGCCTTCTCACGTGCGCTTCCCGGCGGGTGTCTTTCACTTGTGCCGCCGGGCGGCTACTTTCTTGATTCCTCTTCGCTCGAACGACCGTTCCCGTTCCCCAACTCTCCTATGACGCTGGCGCTGGTCGGCACCGGACAGATGGGCCAAGCCGTCGCGCGACAGGCCGAGCGCGACGGACACGACGTCGTCGCCCGCTTCGACTCGAGCCGCCCGCTCGCCGAGGCCAGCGGGCCCGACGCCCTCGACGGGGCGGACGTGGCCGTCGACTTTTCGCTGCCGGTGGAGGTTCTCGACCACATCGAACGCTACTGCCGGTGGCAGCAGCCGGCCGTCGTCGGCACGACGGGCTGGTACGACGAGATCGGCGCCGTCGAGGCGTGGACGCACGAACATGACGCGCGCCTGCTCTACGCGCCGAACTTCTCGATCGGCGTGGCGCTGCTGCGCACAGCGCTCGAAGCGGTGGCGCCGATGCTCGACGGCCTCGACGAGTACGACGCCTTCGTTCACGAAATGCATCACACCAAAAAAGCCGACAGTCCCAGCGGGACGGCGCGCATGCTCGGCGAGGTGCTGCTCGACCACCTTGCGCGCAAAGGGCACTTGGATACTGAAGCGCAGCACGGTCCCATCGACGCCGAAGCGCTGCACATCAGCTCTACGCGCGCCGGGACGGTCTTCGGGCGCCATACCGTGGGCCTCGACAGCCCGTTCGACCAGGTGCGCCTGGAACACGAGGCCAAGAGCCGCGAGGGCTTCGCTGCCGGCGCGGTGCGCGCCGCACGCTGGCTGAGCGAGCAGTCCGGACGCTCGGGGCTGTTTACGCTTGAGGACGCCCTGCGTGAGGTGTAGCCGCGCTGCTTCCGTAACATACCGCTTTGCCATCGCGTACGGGCGTGTCTCGCGTCTCCGCTTTCCAATTTCCAACCCCCGCCATGCCCGACGAGAACGCTCTCTTTACCGGCACCGCCCCGGCGCTGGTGACGCCCTTTACCGAAGCGAATGACATCGACGAAACGGCTTTTCGTCACCTCATCGAAGCGCAGATTGCGGGCGGCGTCGACGGGCTGGTCGTCTTGGGGACCACCGGCGAAAACCCAACAATCTCTCGCGAAGAGCGCCGTCTGATCACCGACGTGGCCATCGACGCCGCCGACGGGCGCGTGCCGGTCGTCCTCGGCACCGGCACCAACGCCACCGGCCAGAGCGTGCAGTTCTCGAAGGAGGCCGCCTGCGCCGGGGCCGACGGATTGCTCGTCGTGGGCCCGTACTACAACAAACCCACGCAGAACGGCTTCCGCCGGCACGTCGCCGCCATCGCCGATGCGGTCCCCGACTGCCCGATCATCGTCTACAACGTGCCGGGGCGCACCGGCTTCAACGTCGAAGCCGACACCATGCTGCACCTTGCCGAGGAGATTCCTTCGGTACGAGGCGTCAAAGAAGCCTCCGGCGACCTCGCGCAGATCACCGACCTCCTGGCCGGCCGCCCCGAGGGCCTGGCCATCTACAGCGGAGACGACGAGATGGCTTTCCCGCTCGTCGCCCTCGGTGGGGACGGCGTGGTCTCGGTGCTCTCCAACGCCCTGCCGCAGCGCTTCTCGCAGATGGTAAGCGCCGTGCGCACCGGCGACCTCGCGGAGGCGCGCCGCCGGCACCTCGAACTGCTTCCGGCCATGCGCGCGTGCTTCTTCCAGACCAACCCACTGCCGATCAAGGCCGTTCTCGCCGAAGAGGGCCATATCGGAACGGACCGCGTTCGTCTGCCGCTGGCCCCGATGGCGGAAACCCCACGCCGCCGCGTCCTCGACGCCTTCGCGCCGCTTCTGTAGGGGCTCGCTCCACTCGCCGAGGGTGAGAAGGGATGCGGGAGGGTGCGTTTACCGCTCCCCCGTCCCCTCCGTCCCACATTCAACGCCTCCCCACCTCCACGCTCGGAAGGGCGTCCACGGATTAGCGTCCGTAGAAGAGGGCGGCGATGAAGGCCAGCACAGCCGTGTAGAGCGCCGACCCCAGCCAGTCGACGGTCACGAGCGAGAGGCTGCGGCTGCTCGTCTCCAGGGTCACGAGGAGCACTTCGAGGCCGTTGTGCAGGAGCGCCGCCACCAGCGCGACGACAAACGTCCGCACCGGACGCAGGATCATCAGTTCGCGCTGACTGGCGGGGAACCAGCTTCCGAAAAAGCCCGCCAGCGTTTTGAGCAGCATGTTCAGCCCTACCCAGGGCCCGTAGGCGATGTCCGCCAGAAAACCGGCGGCAAACCCGGCCAGCGAGCCGGTCTGGCGCCCGCGGGTGAGGCTCATCCACAACACCCACAGCAGCACGGCGTCGGGCGCGGCGCCGAAGATGACGAGCCGCTCCAGCACGAGCCACTGCACGAGAACGACGCCGGCTCCGATGAGCGCGTGGCGGGCGAGGGTAGGCACGTTGAGAAACGGGGGGTGGGCGTGCGAGAAGGAGGACGCGCTTTCCCAACTTACGGAACGGCGCGCCTCAAGCGAAAGGCCGTCGCCGGGCGCGGCCTGCAACGTTTGCGTGTATCTGCAACGTTTGCGTGTATCGGGAAAGCCATCGGCGGTCAGCCGTCAGGGAAAGGGCATACCCATGGTGCGCCGACTGAGTGGCCCGTACCACGGAAACTCGGTGGTGGTGCTTTTCTGGACGAGGGGCTGACCGCTGATCGCCGAGCGCTGATCGCCGACAGCCGAACGCTAAACGCTCGACCGCGCAACCGTTAGGTTGGGAAGCCCCCCTTTCGCGCTCCCTTTTCCCGTTCCCGCTCCTCGCTGCTCGTGGCCAAGCTCCGCCCCAAAGACCGCGACTCGGCGCTCTTCGCGCTCGACGTGGCCATGCTCGCGCTCAT
This sequence comes from Bacteroidetes bacterium QS_8_68_15, assembly GCA_003023245.1. Next base: position 3,111 of record PXTR01000053.1, read on the forward strand.
CATCGCCAACCTGGCACTGATTCTCTTCGAGTGGATCTACGTGGGCACCCCGCTGCGAGGCGTTCTCGAAGACGCCTGGCCGGCGTTCTACCGCTTCTACGAAGACACCATCCACGAGCATTTCTTCTGGATCGACCTCGCCTTCATTGCGGTCTTCCTGACCGAGCTGATCGGGCAGTGGATCGCGGCGATCATCGAGCGGCGCTATCACCGCTGGTTCTTTTACCCGTTCATCCACTGGTACGACGTGCTGGGGTGCATCCCCGTCGCGTCGTTCCGGTTCTTGCGCGTCTTGCGCGTCGTCTCGATGGTGTTCAAGATGCAACGCCTCGACATCATCGACCTCAAAAAGACGAGCCTGTACCGCACGCTCGACAAATACCGGAACGTAGTGACCGAGGAAGTCTCCGACCGCGTGGTTGCCAACGTGCTCACCGGGCTTCAGGACGAGGTCCGGGAAGGCAGCCCCGTGGCCGACCGCATCATGCGCGAGGTCGTCGAGCCGAGGCGCGAGTGGCTGGTAGCCGCCGCGTCGGAGCGCCTGCAGAAGGCCACGAACCGCACTTACGCGCTCTACCGCCGCGACGCGGAGGCGTACGTGGAGCGCCGCGTCGCCGAAGCCGTCGAGCAGAACGAGGAAATCGGCATCATCGCGCAGATGCCCGTCGTCGGGGAGCGCCTGAGCGTGCTTCTGGAGCGGGCCATCTCGGACATCACCTTTCACGTCATCAACGACATGGTCGAGGACCTGGGCAACGCCGACAACAATCCGGTGCTCAATCAAGTGGCGGAGATTTCCGTCAACACCGTCTTGCAGGAGGGGCGCAAAGACCTTGAAGACGTCGGGCGCGAAGCGCTCGTCGAAGCGCTCGAGATGGTCAAAGAGCAGGTCAAGGTCCAGCAGTGGAAAAAGCGCGAGCAGGCGCTCGAAGAAAAGGAAGGCCGCGCCCCCTACCGCGAAACCGCGCCGGAGCACGTGGCGCGCGGAGGCGCCCCGTCTGAGGGGCCGCTCGCCGCGTCGCAGGAGGGGCCGTCTTCCGACGACGGCCGGCCCGCGGCGCCCCCCTCGGATCGTTCGTAGACGGCAGCGGATGTACCGGCTGCTGTGCCTGCGAAATGAGGGAGCGGTCGCGCCTCGGCGCCAAACGCCTGCACGCCCGAATTCTCACTCACCGCTTCCGCCGACGGTGAGCTGTTCGCCGGTTTGCGTGAGCCGGCGCGCGAGCTGGTCGAGCTCTCGGGCCGTGCCTCCCGACAGGGTGTCAGCGGCGCGGGAGGTGCGCGCGCCCATTTGCACAAGCGTCTCTCCCACGGCCTGCGCATCGATCCGGCCGGCCGTAAGCTGGATCTCGAGGCTGTCGGTCAGCCGATTGAGGGCGGGAGCCTCGACGTCGTCGAGGCGCCGTTGCCATCCGTTGATGTTTTGAATGGCCCGGTTGGTAGCAATTTCCTGCGCGTTCTGGCGGAGCAGATTGATGGTGCTCTCGACGGAGACCGAATCAGCCGCGAGGTTTTGGTCATCTCGTGCGTCCGGCATCGCGGCGTCTCCTTCGACCCGGGCGGTGGTGGTGTCGGAGCCGGCGCTTCCGGTTTGCTCTTCAGCACAGGCGGAAAGCCCCAGAGCGAACGTTGCGGCGAAAAGTAGAAGGCGAGGCGTGGCACGTGCAAGACGTCTCACGTCGGAGCAGGCAAAAGGAGAAAAAGAGCGCTCGTACCAAACTTCCCTCAGACAAAAAAGGTGTGGTCTCACTCAATCGCAAACGTGCGGCAGCCCGCCCTCCGAAAGCGAGCGTCGCCCATCACAAACAGAAAAAAAGACGGCCCCGGCGCTCGCTCTTTGAGCGCTGGAGCCGTCCGGTTCGTCTCGTCGAAGCAGAGCCCCTGCGAAGAGCAGCGGCAGCCGCATTTTCAGAGGAGACGACTGATGCAGCACGCGAGGCGACTACATGCCGCCGCCGCCACCCAGCTGCTGCTGCGCCTGCTGGATTGCCTGCTGGAGCGAGGTCAGCTGTTGCTGCTGGCCGCTCTCCAGGTTGAGGCTCTGCGCGTTCTGCATGAGCGTCGTCATCGCCTCGTCAATCTGGCTGAACGCCTGGCTGACGGCCTGCTCGTCGGGCTGGCCACCGCCTTGGAGGGCGCTTTTGAGATCACCGAGCGCGCTGGTGATGTCCGAGACGGGCTGCTGGGCCTGCCCCGAGACGGTGAGGTCGCCGAGCTTCTGCTCCCAGCCTTCGATGTTCTGGACGGCCGCCTCCGTGGAAGCCTGCGTGATGCCCTGCTCGAACAGCTGTGTGGTGCCTTGGAGCGAGACGGAGTCGCTGCCCATGCCGCCTTGTTGGCCGCCTTGCATGCCGTCGGGGCCGCCAGTCATGCCCGTATCGGCGCTCATGCCGGTCGTGTCGGCGCCGGGCTCGCCGGTCTGGCCTTCAGCACATGCGGAGAGGCCGACGGCAACGACGGCGGCGAGCGCGAGCGTGAAGAGGGAGGAAGCGTACTGCTTCGTCATAGTGTGGTGCTTCGTCGTAGGAGAGGGGGTATTCATCCGTTCGAGGGTGATTGGTAATGGAGAAAAAACACGGAAGGCGCGCTCCCTTCGAGGAACGCGGGCTGCTCCGAGTGAGCAGCTGCGAGCCGTCGATGAGTGAGTGAACGGGAGAACGTCGCGAGAAGCCCTCCGGCGCAGGTCATCGCAAATCGACCCTTCCAGGGGCTCATGGTACGATCGCTTGTGCAACGAACGCAACCACTCGTGAGCGAACGCGGCGTTTTTTTGCGCTTCTCTACCATGGCGGCTCTACCGTAGCGGCGAGTGACGGTTCTACTATATACACAAATGTTGCCGGACATTCCAGTTACGATTATGCCAAATATTACCCTGTGAGCGGTTTCACGGGTGGAAAGCGAGCAAAAGATGATTTGCAAGCTGTCGTTATCATAAACGAGAAAGAATTATTAAAACGAGCGCCGGCCGTAGTGAATGGCCAGGAAGGCCAAGAATCCCGCTCCCGTGCGGAGCGCTTCTTCGTCGATGTCGAAACGCGGGGTGTGCAGGCCGTGCGCCGTGGCGTCCCCCTCGCAGGTGCCCAGCCGGTAGAACGCCCCGGGCCGTTCGCGCAGGTAGTAGGCGAAGTCCTCGCCGGCGTACCAGCGGTCCAGGTCCGCCGTGCGCTCGGGGCCGACGTAGTCGCGGGCCGCCCTCCACCTCGGCGGTGGCGCCGTGCGCCTCGGCGGTGCGCCGGGCGACCCGCTCGATCAACCCGTGCGCGCGGAAGCGCCAGTCCTCGTCCATCGCGCGGAAGGTGCCCTCCAGCTGCGCCGTCTCGGGAATTACGTTCGTCGCGCCGCCGGGCGTAGCCACGTCGCCGATGGTCAGCACGCTCGGGGCGCCGGGCGGGCGGTGGCGGCTGATGACGCTTTGCAGCGCCGTGATGACGTGCGCGGCGGCGACCACGGCATCCCCGCGGACCTCGTGCGGGCCGGCCGCGTGCCCGCCCTCGCCGCGCACAGTGACGTACACTTCGTCGGCGGAGGCCATGTACATCCCGCTCCGCACGCCGATCATGCCGCTGTCGAGGTCCGGGGCCACGTGTTGCCCGAAGACGGCTTCGGGCGCGGGGCCGTGTTCGTCGCCCGAGAGTGCGCCTTCCTCGATCATGGCCTTCGCGCCGCCGGGCAGCTTTTCCTCGCTGGGCTGAAAGAGCAGGCGCGCCGTCCCGGCCAGTTCGTCACGCATCTCGCGCAGGATCATCGCCGCGCCCAGCAGCGAGGCCGTGTGCGCGTCGTGACCGCAGGCGTGCATCACACCGTCGCGTGCGGAGGCGAAGTCGCGGCCCGTCGCCTCGGTG
>PXTR01000054.1 GCA_003023245.1 Bacteroidetes bacterium QS_8_68_15
GGACTTGCTACCCCCTCGGCACCGCAAGGGTATGACCTTCGGCCCTCTACCGACATCTCCCCCTTCGCAAGGGGGAGAGACCCGGTAGGGAGAGGGGGTCCACAGAACGAGACGGGCTACTTTCAGCCCTCGCTCTGCTTTCGTCCTGTTTAACTTTACACTGTTGGGTCGGAGGGCCGTTTTTGTTAACAAAACGTTAAATAAAAAATAAGCCCCTGTTTCTCAAGTCCGCTCCGCTTTCCGCGCCGCGGCCGGAACCGTCAGCGTCCCGCAAGACGACGGCATCGGCTTGGAAACGGAATTCCTGGGTCGTACCTTTACGTCCGTGCAACGGTCGCATCCCCGCGCGGAGTACGTGAGCGTCGGGGCGCTCATCACCAACCCCACCTCGTTCGAGGAGCCCGCTGGAAGCCGCATGGCGCCTGAGGGTGCGCTCCGACTCGACCCCGCCCGGCTCTCGGAAGGAGGCCGCGCCGGAGTGCAGGCCCGCGCTGCGGGATGGGAGATTCTTCTGAATCGTTCCTTTTTCGAAACGGCACGCCGGGTCGCCCCTATTCCTTTTTGACTTCTGCAAGACGCTCGGCTCCGCTCCCGGTCGGCACGTCGCGTCGGGCTCTCCCTCACCCTCGTTTCCGCGCTACCTCCCGATGGAACGCGAACGCCTTGACGTGTTGCTGGTCGAAGACGATCACGAACGCGACGCTCTCATTGAGCGCCTTCTGAAACAAGCGCCCACCGTCGCCTGCGACCTCACCCGCGAATTTTCTTACGAAGCGGGACGCGAGGCGATCAGTTCTGGCCGGTTCGACGCTGCGCTGGTCGACTACCGCCTCGGGGCGCGCACGGGCGTAGACCTGATTGCGGACGCCGCGGACGCCGGCGTTCACACGCCGCTGATTCTGCTCACCGGCTCGGAAGACCGCCCGGAGATCGACCTGGAGGCCATGGAGGCCGGCGCCGCCGACTATCTGCCCAAGGACGACCTCGACGCCGAGCGGCTCGAGCGCGCCCTGCGCTACGCCCGCGAGCGCGCTCCCTATGACCTCGACGGCCGCGTCACCTACTGGAGCGAGGGCGCCGAGCGCATGACCGGCTTCGACAAAAGCGACGTCGGCAACCTGCACAGCAGCGACGGCCTCTACGGTGTCGTCGACCCGGACGCGCTCGGCGAGGCGTGGAACACTGTGCTCGAGGAAGGGCACTGGAGCGGCGAGCTCAAGCAAGAAACCGCTGACGGGGACCCCATCGTCGTCAAAAGCCGCTGGACGCTCGTCAGCGACGACGCCGGGGAGCCGGAAGCCGTGCTCGTCATCAACACCGACATTACCGAACGCAAGCGACTGGAGCAGCAGGCGCTGCGCTCGCAGCGCATGGAATCGATCGGGCGGCTGGTGAGCGGCATCGCGCACGACCTGGGCAACCTGATCGTCCCCATCCAGCTGGGCGTGAGCGTCCTGCGCGAGCGCTACTCCGAGGAGGACGACGAGCGCGCCGAGCGCTCCCTCCGCATGATCGAAAAGAGCGCCGAACGCGGCTCCGACATGGTCGAGCGCGTGCTTTCCTTCGCGCGGGGCGTAGACGGGGAACGCCGCCCGCTCGACCTGGCCGGGATCGCCGAAGAGGTCGAGCAGCTCGTCGAGGAGAGTTTTCCGTCCGATATCGTTTTCGAGGTCGACCTGGCCGCGGATCTCCCGCCCGTGCGCGGCGACGCCACGCAACTGCAACAGGTGCTCGTCAACCTCAGCGTCAACGCGCGCGACGCCATGGGCGAAGACGGGGGCCACCTGCTGCTGAGCGCCCGGGCGGTCCGCCTCACCGACGAGGACGCCCGCCTGCGGCCCGACGGCGCCGCGCCCGGCGACTACGTGCGCCTCTGCGTCGAAGACACCGGCACGGGCATTCCCGCTGACGCGCTCGACAAAGTCTTCGAGCCGTTCTTCTCGACGAAGGACGCCGACGATGGCACCGGGCTGGGCCTCTCGACCGTCTACAGCATCGTCGTTGCGCACGGCGGCTTCATCGACGTGCAGAGCACGGTGGGGGAGGGCACGTGCTTCGAGGTCTTCCTGCCGGCCGGCGAGGAAGAGGAGAAGAAGGACGCGCTCCCCGGCGGCGAAGGGCCATCCCCCGAACGCCGTTCGCGCCCGAGGGAGGAGGAGAAGGGAGGCGAAACAACGGTGCTGGTCGTCGACGATGAAGCGTTCATCCGGGAGAGCGCCGAGACCGTGCTCGAAACCTGCGGCTACGCGCCGCTCACGGCGGCGGGCCTCGACGAAGCGCTGCGCCTCTTCGATGCGCATGACGTGGAGGCGGTCCTCACCGACGTGGCGCTCGACGGCCACGCCGACGACGACGGGAAACTCGCCACGGTGCGCTCTTTTAAAGAACGCGCGGCGGAGGTGCCGGTGATCGTGTGCAGCGGCCGGGCCGACAGCCAGATCGAGCAGGCCCGCAAGGCCGGCGCCGAGCAGTTTCTTGCCAAGCCCTTCGACACCGACGACCTGCGCGACGCCCTCGACGACGTGTTACCGTAGGTTGGTTGCGGATTGCAGGTTGACAGTTGAAGGTTGAAGGGTTTTCAGACCGTAGCGCTTGCGGTGACGGGCAGCGCGGTTGCTGAAAGAGAACGCCCACGCTCCCGCTCTCCCAAGCTCCCACATCCAAGAAGTGAACTGGACCCAGGCGCTCGCCGCTCGCCCCGACGCGGCGCTACTCGATGACTCTCCCCCTCCGACGCGCGCCGGGCCCGACGCGCCGCACGCCGTCGTCATCGGGGCAGGGTTCGGCGGGCTGGCCTCCGCCGTTCGCCTCGGCGCGCGCGGCTTTCGCGTCACCGTCGTCGAGCGCAAGACGGCTTCACCTTCGACGCCGGGCCGACGGTCATCACTGCGCCGTTTCTCTTCGAGGAGCTGTGGCAGCTCTGCGGCAAGGCGCTCGCCGACGACGTGGAGCTGCGCGCGGTCTCGCCGTTCTACCGCATTCGCTTCGACGACGGCTCGCAGTTCGACTACACCGGCGACCCGGAAGCGATGCGCCGCGAGGTGGCCCGCTTCGCGCCGGAGGACGTGGACGGCTACGAACGCTTCTTCGAGAAGAGCAAGGAAATCTTCGCCGTCGGCTTCGAGGAGCTGGGGCACGCCCCGTTTGGCCGCCTGCGCGACATGCTCAAGATCGTGCCCGCCATGATCGGGCTCGGCAGCTGGCGCAGCGTGCACGGCCTCGTCTCGAAATACATCGACGACCCGAAGCTGCGGCAGGTCTTCAGCTTTCATCCGCTCTTGGTGGGCGGCAACCCCTTCAGCGTGACCTCGATCTACGCGCTGATCGCCTTTCTGGAGCGCAAGTGGGGCGTGTGGTATGCCATGGGCGGCACCGGCGCGCTCGTCGACGGCCTCGCCTCGCTGGTGACCGATGAGCTCGGCGCCACGCTGCGCACCGGCGCGGAGGTCAGCGACATCATGCTGGAGGAAAGCGAGAAAGAGGAGGGCGAGCCGCGCGCAGCAGGGGTGCGTCTGCAAAATGGCGAGCAGATCGACGCCGACCTGGTCGTCTCCAATGCCGACGTGGGCTTTACCTACAAGCACCTTTTGCCGCCGAGCGCCCGCACGCGCTGGACGGACGAGCGCGTCGACATGCTCAAGCAGTCGATGAGCCTGTTCGTCTGGTACTTCGGCACCGACCGGCAGTACGACGACGTGGCCCACCACACCATTGTGATGGGGCCGCGCTACGAAGCGCTCCTCGACGAGATCTTTCACGAAAAGACGCTGGCCGACGACTGCTCGCTCTACCTGCATCGCCCGACGCACACCGACCCGTCGATGGCGCCGGAGGGGCAGGACGCCTTCTACGTGCTCAGCCCCGTGCCCCATCTCGAAAGCGGCGTGGACTGGCGCGAGCAGGCCGAGCCGTACCGCCAGATGGTCAGCCGCCGCCTCAGCGAGACGGTGCTGCCGGGGCTGGAGGACCACCTCGTCACCTCGCGCGTGCTGACCCCGAAGGACTTCCGCGACGACTACCTCTCCTTGAAGGGGGCGGCCTTCGGCCCCGAGCCGGTGCTGCGACAGAGCGCCTACTTTCGCCCGCACAACGAGAGTGAGGACGTGGAGCACCTTTACTTCGCGGGCGCGGGCACGCATCCCGGCGCAGGCTTGCCGGGCGTGCTCTCCACCGCGCGCGTGCTCGACACGGTCGTCCCTGAGCCGGAGGCGTTTCGGAAGGAAGCGGAACGAGCAGTCGGGTAGACGAGGCGAACCAAGAGGCGACAAACGGGCGTCGGCTGCCGGCGCGATGGGTTGCTTTCACCACGAGGGTATGACCTGCGGCCCTCCACGGTCCGCCGTCCGAATCCATAATCTCCGATTTGGATGCGCGTCGCTGGACGGTTCTTTCACGGAACCGCTTGCCAAAGGGATGGCGTTAGGGGCCTTCGCTGCGCTTTTGCCGACGCCTCGCCTCCTCCGACTGTGAACGACGCCGACTCGCCCGCTTCTCATCGCACGCCTTCCGGCCCGTACGACCCCGACGCCGTCGAAGCCCGGTGGTACGACTTCTGGGAAGAGGGCGGCTTCTTTCAGGCGGATGAAACGTCCGAGCGGGAGCCGTTCACCGTCATGATGCCGCCGCCCAACGTGACCGGGCGGCTGCACATCGGGCACGCCCTTCAGAGCACCATCCAGGACGCGCTCACACGGATCGCCCGCATGAAGGGGCGCGAGGCGCTCTGGCAGCCGGGGCTCGACCACGCCGGCATTGCCACGCAGAACGTCGTCGAAGAGAAGCTGCGCGAGGAAGAAGGCCAAACGCGCCACGACCTCGGGCGCGAGGCGTTCGTGGGACGCGTCTGGGATTGGAAAGAGGAGTACGGCGACATCATCACCGACCAAATGCGCCGGCTGGGCGTCTCCTGCGACTGGAGCCGCCGGCGCTTTACGATGGACGAGGGCGTCACGCGCGCGGTGCAGGAGGTCTTCGTGAAGCTCTACGACGAGGGCCTGATCTACCGCGGCGACTATCTCGTCAACTGGGATCCGGAAAACCGCACGGCCCTCTCCGACGAAGAGGTCGACAACGAAGAGCGCGCCGGGCACCTGTGGCACGTGCGCTACCCGCTGGCGAGCGGCGACGGTCACCTCACCATCGCCACCACGCGGCCCGAGACGATGCTCGGCGACACCGCCATCGCGGTGCACCCCGAGGACGAGCGCTACGCGCACCTCGTCGGCCAACGCGTGCGGCTCCCGCTGCTGGGGCGCGCGATCCCCATCGTCGCCGACGAGCATATCGATTCGGAGTTCGGCACCGGCGCGCTGAAGGTCACGCCCGCCCACGACGAAAACGACTTCGCCATCGGGCAGCGCCACGGCCTGGGCATCGTCAACGTGATGAACGAGGACGGCACCATCAACGCGGAGGGCGGCCCCTACGAAGGACTCGACCGCTTCGACGCGCGCTCCGCCATCGTCGACGACCTCGACGACGAAGGCTTGCTCGAAAGCGTGGAAGATCACACCGCGCAGGTGCCCGTCTCCAGCCGCTCCGGCGCGGTGATCGAGCCGCTGATCTCGCGGCAGTGGTTCGTGGAAATGGAGCCGCTGGCCGAGCCGGCCATCGAGGCGGTAGAGGACGGCGAGATCGACTTTTACCCTGAGCGCTGGGCCGGCGAGTACTTCCGCTGGATGGACAACATCCGCGACTGGTGCATCTCGCGCCAGCTCTGGTGGGGGCACCGCATTCCCGTCTGGTACTACACCGACGAGCACGGCGAAATCGACGAATCGCAGGGCTACGTCGTCAGCGTCGAGCAGCCGGAGGCGGGCATGGTCCAAGAGACCGACGTGCTGGACACGTGGTTCAGCTCGTGGCTCTGGCCCTTCGCCACGCTGGGGTGGCCGGAAGAAACGAAATCACTGAGGAAATTTTACCCGACCGACGTGCTCGTCAGCGGGTACGACATCCTGTTTTTCTGGATCGCGCGCATGGTGATGGCGGGTGAGCACTTCACGGGCGAGGCCCCCTTCGAGGACATCTTCATCACCGGCATGGTCAAGGACGAGCAGGGCCGCTGGATGTCCAAAAGCCTCGGCAACGGCATCGACCCGCTCGAAATGATCGACCAGTACGGGGCCGACGCGGTGCGCTTCTCCTTGACGGTGCTCTGCGCGCAGGGGCAGGACATCAAGCTGGCGCCGTCGAAGTTCGAGATGGGGCGCAACTTCGCCAACAAGATCTGGAACGCCTTCAACGTCTTCGGGCAGTTCATGGAGGAGGGCGCGCGCTACGAGCGTTCGCGCTCATTCGAAGAGTTGGAGCTGGTGGAGCAGTGGATGCTCACGCGCCTCTCCGAGACTATCGCGGCGGTGGAGGACGACCTTTCGCGCTACCGGCTCAACGAGGCGCTTCAGAAAATCTACCACTGCTTCTGGAGCGACTACTGCGACTGGTACCTCGAGCTTATCAAGCCGCCCTACGGTGAGCAGATGGCGGACGAAAAAATTGCCCTCGCCGCCTGGATCTACGAACGACTGCTGGAGCTGCTGCATCCGTTCATGCCGTTCGTCACCGAAGAGCTGTGGCACCGCCTTCGCCCGCGTGAGGACGGCGACGCGCTCATCGCTGCGAGCTGGCCCGGGGCGGACGCGATTGATTCCGACGCGGAGCGGGCCGCCACGTTCGCCGCGCTGCAAGAGATGATCGAGAGCGTCCGTTCGGTCAAGAGCGACTACGGCGTGGGCGAGGGGCACGAGGTGACCGCCTCGGTGCGCGTGCCCGCGACGGAGGCTCCTTCGGGCGACGGCCTGGGCGAAGCGGTGCGCCGTCACCCCGACTACTTCGAGAAGCTCGCCGGCGTAGTCGAACTGGCCGCCGGCCCGGAGGAAGAGAAGCCCTCCGCCAGCGCCGCGAAGGTGGCCGGCGAGAGCGAAGTCTTCGTTCCGCTCGAAGGCATGATCGACCTGGGCCAGGAGCGCGAGCGCCTGCGCTCGGAGATCGAAGACAAAGAAGACTTCCTCGGCGGCGTCGAGCGCAAGCTGCACAACGAGCAGTTTCTCACCAAAGCGCCCGACGAGGTGGTCGAACGCGAGCGCCAGAAGCGCCGCGACGCCCGCGCCGCGCTCGACCGCCTGCGCGCCAACCTGGACGACCTGGTTGGACATTGAAGGTTGAACGGTTTTCAGCCCGCAATGCGCTCGCTGCAAGGGAACGCCCACGCTCCCGCACACCCACGCTCCTGCGCTCTCCCATTCGTGAAACGCGTTTTTCCTCTGCTCGCGACTGCTCTGTTTCTGTCCGTGCTGACGGGGAGCCTGGCGGCCTGCGGGGACGGCTCGAGCGAATCGCCGGGCGGTTCGGGCCCCGCCGCGGCGCAGCTGACGGTCGCCGATCCCGCGCTCACGCGCCTCGAAGACGGCACGCGCCTGTTCACCGGCAAGCTCTACAACCCTACCGACCGGGCGCTCAGCCGGGCACAGGTGCAGGTCACGCTGCTCGATGCGCACAACCGCCGGATCGGCTCGATGTCCGTGCAGGTGCGCGACATCGCCGCCCGGGACACCACCGCGTTTCGCCAGCCTGTCACCGGGAGCAGCAAGGACGTCAGCGGCGCGCGCGTGCGGAGCATCACGGTGCTCTGAGGCGGTGCGCCGAGGCGCGCGTGGTTCCTCCGGGGGCGTAACAAACGGGACACGACCTGTGCATAATTCTTTACGGTGAGCAGCGCCCGCGGTCCTTCTGACGGGCGCGTTCCCAGGCGTTTCCCCGCCGTGGCATCGACTTTGTGCCTCTGGGCATCTGCAGTCGGGATCGGTCGCTTTCGCGCCGCTCCGCTTTTTTCGCAGGTGCTCCCCCTTCACGACCTATGCGATACGACGAAGACTTTTCCGACCTGGACACGGCCATCGAGGGGGTGCAGACGCACCTTCAGCAGGAGATCGAGACGCGCACGAACGGGACGGTCGGGGCGCTGTACCGCCTGAAGCTGGCGGTGCACGAGTGGATGGCCAACCTGGTGCGGCACGCCCGCTTCGCGGACCGCTCCCCCGAGGTGCACGTGCGCGTTCGGCGGCAGGAGGCCGGGGTGCACTGCGCCATCGAGGACAACTCCGAAGGCTTCGACCTCGAGGAGCAGTTGCGCCGGCAGGAGTGCACGGAGTCGTTTCACGAGATGCCCGAAAGCGGCATGGGCCTGCTCATGCTGAAGTCCAGCATTGAGCGCGTCGAGTATACGCCCGTCAGCGAGACGCAGAACCGCCTGGACCTGTTCGTCCGCCTCGACGAGTGAAGTGCGCCGGGCGCATCAATACTTCGGCACGCTCGGGTCGATCTCGTCGCTCCAGGCGTGGACGCCGCCCTTGAGGTTCTTGGCGTCGAAGCCCTCGGAGCGCAGCAGCTCGGTCGCTTTCGCCGAGCGCCCGCCGGTGCGGCAGTGCACGACGATCTCGTCGCCCTTGTGCGCGTCGAGCTCGTCGAGGCGGTCCGGCAGTTCGTCGACGGGAATGAGGGCGCCGCCGAGGTTGGTGATCTCGTACTCGTGCGGCTTGCGCACGTCCAGCAGGAAGGGGGCGTCGTCGGTGCCGCGGCGCGCGTTGTAGTCCTGCACGGTGATTTCGGGCACCTGGTCTTGGCTTTCGGAATCGCTCATGGCCTGGCCGTTTTGGGAGTCGGAGTCGGCGGACGGAAGCCCGCAAAAAGCTTCGTAGTCGATCAGTTCCGTCTGCTCGGGGTCGTCGGCGCAGACGGGGCAGTCGGGATTTTTCTCGACGCGGAGGGTACGAAAGCCCGCCTCGAGGGTGTCGACGAGGAGCAGGCGCCCGACCAGCGGCTCGCCGATGCCCAGCAGCACCTTGATCGCCTCGGTCGCCTGCATCGACCCGATCAGGCCGGGGAGCACGCCCAGCACACCGCCCTCGGCGCAGGAGGGCACCAGCCCCGGCGGCGGCGGCTCTTCGTAGGCGCAGCGGTAGCACGGGCCCTCTTCGGTGGCAAAGAGGCGTCGTTGACGAGGTAGCGCGTGGGGAAGTTGTCCGTGCCGTCGGCCACCAGGTCGTAGTCCTCCCCGTCGATGATGTCGAGGGCATTGTCGGAGGTGAGGCGCGTTTCGTAACGCTCAATCTCGACGTGCGGATTGATCTCGCGCAGGCGCTCTTCGGCGGCTTCGAGCTTGGAGCGGCCCACGTCGCTCTGGCCGAAGAGGACCTGACGCTGGAGGTTGGATGCCTCCACGCGGTCGAAGTCCACCAGTCCGAGGCGGCCCACGCCGGCGGCGGCGAGGTAGGTCGCCAGCGGCGAGCCGAGCCCGCCCGCGCCCACGATGAGCACGGACGAGGCCTTGAGTTTTTCCTGCCCCTCGCGCCCCACGTCGGGCAGCGTGAGGTGGCGGCTGTAGCGCTGAAGCTCATCGGTGGAGAGCTCGGCGGACGCCGCGCCGTTTTGCTGCTGCGGCGACGGTGCTGTTTGGGTCGGCATAGCAAGAAAGTCGAAGGTTGAAAGTGGAACGTCGAAGGTGTTTCAGCCCGCCGGCGCGTTTGCTTCACTCCCGCACTCCCATGCCCCCACACTCCCGCCCCCGGCACCCGCCGGCCACGGAGGGCACGATAGAGACCTCTTCGTCGCCGGAGAGGGGCGTGTCGGGGCCGCCGGTGTGGCGGATGTCTTCGTCGCCGACGTAGACGTTGACGAAGGAGCGCAGCTGGTCGTCATCGTCGTAAAGCTGCCCTCGCAGGTCGGGGTACTGCTCGGCGAGGTCGTCGAGCGCTTCGCCGACGGTGGCGCCTTCCGCCTCGGCGGTCGACTGGCCGTCGGTGTAGGAGCGCAGCGGCGTGGGGATGCGGACGGTGGCGGACATAGCTTCGCGGTTTCGAGTTGAGGGTTGAACGTTGAAGGTTGCTCGGGTTGGCAGACCGCGTTGCTGGAGGCAGCTCACGCATCACGTTTCACGCATCACGTTTCACGCATCACGTTTCTGCTCGGAGCACGTCCTCCTGTCAGGGTCAAGAAGCCGTTTCGGAAAGAGACGCTACCTCGGCTTGATGAAACTGCGAGCGGTCGGGGGCGAGCGTCCAAGCGG
>PXTR01000058.1 GCA_003023245.1 Bacteroidetes bacterium QS_8_68_15
GAGCAGCTGGAGGAAGACATCTACGCGGTGCTCGAAGACATCAAGGAGAACGGCGTCTCTCCCGAGGAGGTCGAGCGCGCCAAGACACGCGCCCGCGCCCAACTCGTCAACAGCCTCGACTCCAACGACGGCCTCGCCCAGAGCTTCTCGCGCATGCAGGAGCTGACGGGCGACTGGCGCGAAGTCTTCCAGGACCTCGACGCCATCCAGCGCGTCACCGCCGCGGACGTGCAGCGCGTGGCGAAGGAGACGCTCCAGCGCTCCAATCGCACCGTCGCCATGATTAAAACCGCCGACGACGAAGACAGCGCCGCGGAATCCGAAGCGACCGCCGCAGCGGAATAAGGCGCTTCGTGCTGCACCGGTACACCTGGCGTTCCCACGTTTGTACGGGCACGATATATCGTGCCCCTACTCGCCTTTCCAATCCTTGATTCTAAACCTCATGCAACGCCTACGCTACCTGAACGCCCTTCTGCTCGCCGCTCTGTTCGTCGCCGCCGGGTGTGCCGGCTCGCAGCCGTCTACTCCCCCCGCTTCCGGCGGGGAAGACGGGGGCATGACCGCCGGCACCTCTATGGTCGGCGACATCCGGGTTTCCGAGTTCGACGTGTCGGAGATCACCTACCCGGCGGTCGAGGACTTCCAGATGCCCGACATCGAAAAGCTCGAGCTCGACAACGGGATGACGGTCTACCTCATCGAAGACCACGAGCTGCCGACCGTCAGCGCCACGGCGCGGGTAGGCGCCGGGGAGGTGTGGGCGCCGGCCGACCACGCCGGGCTCGCCTCCGTCACCGGCACGGTGATGCGCACCGGCGGCACGCAGTCGATGTCTTCCGACGAGGTCAACCAGCTGCTGGAGAACCTGGGCGCCACCGTCGAGACGAGCATCGGCCAGACCAGCGGCACGGCCTACATGAATACCCTGGCGGAGAACGTCGACCGGGTGCTGCCGGTCTTCGCAGACGTGTTGATGAACCCGGCCTTCGCCGAAGACAAGATCGAGCAGGCCAAGAGCCAGCAGAAGACGTCCATCTCGCGTCGCAACGAGAACCCGCAGCAGATCGGGTTCCGCGAGCTCAACAAGCTCGTCTACGGCGCCGACAGTCCGTACGCGAAGGTGCCGCAGTACTACACCATCGACGAGATCACGCGCGAAGATGTGACCCGTTTTCACGGGAAGTACTTCACCCCCAACAACACGCTGCTGAGCGTGTGGGGCGACTTCGACCCCGCCGAGATGAAGCGCAAGCTGCGCGAGGCGTTCGGCGACTGGGCGCGCGCGGAAGGCTTTCAGAAACCCGAGCCGCCGGCCGTCGAAGGAGAGCGCGACTACTCAGTCAACGTCGTGCCCAAAAGCGACGTGACGCAGAGCACCATCCTCATCGGGCACCTCGGCGAGATCAAGCGCAACAACCCGGACTACTTCCCGGTCATCGTGATGAATCAGGTGCTCTCCGGCGGCTTCAGCGGGCGGCTCTTTCAGAACGTGCGCAAAGATCAGGGCCTCGCCTACTCGGTCTTCGGCAACTACGGGGCCGGCTACGATCGCGAGGGCCGGTTCTTCTCCGGCGTCTTCACCAAAAGCAGCTCGACGGTGGAGGGCGCCCGCGCGGTCATCGAGGAGATCGAGCGCATGCGGCAGGAAGCCCCTTCCGAAGAGGAGCTGGAGCTGGCGAAGCAGTCCTACCTCAATTCGTTCGTCTTCAACTTCGACTCGCGCCGGGAAATCCTCGACCGGCTGATGACCTACGAGTACTACGGCTACCCGCAGAACTTCCTCGACCAGATCAAGCAGGGCGTCGAAGACGTCACCGCCGAGGACGTGCTGCGCGTCTCGAAAAAGTACCTCCACCCCGACCAGGTCGACATTCTCGTCGTCGGCAACCGCGAGAACTTCGACCAGGACCTCGCGACCTTGACCAAGGACGGCACGGTCAACGAAATCGACATTTCGATTCCGACCGAGCCGCCGGGCGGCCCGGCTGACGGGGAGAAGGAAGCGCCCACCGCCACCGACGAGCAGGTGGCCGCCGGGCAAGACCTGCTCGCGGAGGTGCGCGAGGCGATGGGCGGGGATGCGTACGACGACATCGACAACGTGCGCCGCTCGGTCGAAACCAACGCCGGCGGGCAGACCATCGAGCAGACGATTGCGACAAACCTGGCCGGGCAGGTGCGCGCCGAGGTCAGCACCCCGCGCGGCACGGTCACCATCATCGACGACGGCGAGCAGGCGTTCATCAAGACGCCGCGCGGCACGCAGCCGGCCCCGCCGCAGGTGCGCAAGCAGTTCTTGGGCGGCCTCCAGCGCAACTTCTCCTACCTGATGACCCAGCCGGGCGAGCTGGAGGTCAGCGACCAGGGCACGCAGACCGTCGAGGGCACCGAGCTGCGCGCGCTCCGCGTCACGCCCCCCGGCGGCAACGCCTTCACGCTGATGGTCGACCCGGAGACGATGATGCCCGCGCGCATGAGCTTCCAGGGCCAGAATCCGCAAACCGGCCAGTCGTTCGAGGCGACGAACGTCTTCAGCGACTACCGCGAGAAAAGCGGCGTCATGGTGCCCTACACGACCACGACCTACCGCGGCGGCGAAGAGGCGGCCACCACCACCGTCACCGGGTTCGAGACGAACGTGGACTTTCCCGACGGCTACTTTTCGGTGGAGCAGTAGGCGTGTAGATGCATGGGTTGGTAGGTTTGTAAGTGCTTCCCCTCGCACGCTTCGAACGTAGGAAACCCGCCGTTCCCTGCTCGGGGCGGCGGGGTTTCTGCTTGAACGCCAGCGCGGGATGAGGGCGTGCGTTCTGCGGGCCTACCGACTTCTCCCAAAACCCTACACACTCACAAACTCACGCGCCTACAAACCTACTCGTCACGGGCATGGGCGCGAGCCGGCGGCGAGGTCGCCTCGATGGCCTTGAAGCGCTCGCTGACTTCGTAGGCGTGCTCCGCGCCCGCGGGGACGACCCAGGAGTCGCCCTCTTCGAGCGTGATCTGCTGGCCTTCGAGGTGCACAGCGTAGCGCGGCCTTCGATGACGAAGCCGACCGTCTGACGTCTTTCGTCCACCGTCCCGATCCGGGCATCAGCGAGGATCGGCTTACGCTTCGGCCTCGTCTTCGTAGGCGAAGGTTTCCTGCACGGAGCGGTCCTGCTTGTGGACGACCAGCTCGCTGGGAAGATGGCGCCTGGCCAGCTCGCGCCCGCCCTCGACGGCTTCCTTTTTGGTGCCGTAGACGCTGGTGGCGCGCTCGGCGCCTTCTTTCGTCACGGCCCAGCCCTCCTCGTGCGGGCTGACGTGATAGGCCGCCCGTTCCGTCGCCGGGGCGCTGGAGCGCGCCGCGAGGCCGCTCTGCTGCTTTTCGAGCGTGGCGGCTACGCCGTCGAGCTTTTCGGCGAGGCGCTCGACCTTTTCGGCCAGGCTCTGCACTTCTCCACGCGTGGGCACGTCCAGGCGCCCGAAGACGCTGCGAAACGCGCCGTTGACGGCCTGCTCGATGGTCGAGACGGTGCCCGCAGCGGTGTCGCCGGCGGCTTTCACAGCGTGACGCTGTTGCTCGCCCAGCTCGCGCGCCGTCTCGTCAATCTGCTCGCGCCCGCGCTGCTCGAAGTCCTTTCCCCGGTCGACGAGGTCTTCGTAGAACTCCGCGCCCTGCTCCTCGGCCGCCGCGAGCGCGCCGAGGCCCGCCAGCCATACGTCGCGCCCGGTCCGCGCCGCCTCCCCCGGCAGCGCCAGCACGCGCGAGAGGCCGCGCCGCGTCTCGTTGTAGACGCCGGCGGCGATGCTCTCAGCACCGGCTTCCGCCTGTCCGGTTCCCTCTTTTACCTGGTCGGCGCCTTCCTTGATTTCTTGCTTGTCTTGTCCATTCGTCGTCGCCATCGTGCGTCACCGCGGGATTGGGAGAAGAGAATCGTGCGTGATGCTCTGCGCGCTTCTATAACGCAGCGCGTCATAAGATCCTGCTCTGACGCACCGCGTCATCTTTTCGCAGCGACTTCACGTGCGCCCCGCGCGGTTGAAGGTTGCAGGTTGGAAAGTTGAAGGTTCCTCAGGCCGCATCGGTCGCGCACGGAGAACCCCGAACCTTCAACCCGAAACGGCTACCCCCCCTCCTGCCAAAACGTCACCCCCCGATCGCCCGGCACACTTTTCGAGAGGCACGACTGACAGGACCGATTTGCAAAGAGAACCTCGCAACCCCAAACCCGAAACCGCACATGAACCTGCAAAAGTTCACCGTCAAGGCGCAGGAGACCGTCCAGGACGCCCTTGAACGCGCCGCCTCGAACAACCACCAGGGCGTCGAACCGGCGCACCTGCTTACCGCGCTCTTGGCCGACGCGGACGGCGTGGCCACCACGGTTCTGCGCCGCATCGGCGCGCGTCCCGACCGCCTGCGCCGGCGCGCCGAGCAAGCGATTAGCAAACTGCCGACCGTCACCGGCGCGTCCGTCAGCGGGCAGTATCTTTCCGAGGCGACCAAGAACGTCTTCGACCGCGCTCGCGCCGAGGCCGACCTGCTGGACGACGACTACGTGTCGAGCGAGCACCTGCTCGTGGCGCTGGCCGAAAGCGACGACGCCGTCGGGGAGGCGTTGCGCGAAGAGGGCGCCACGAAGGACACCGTCGAGGAGACCATGCAGGAAGTGCGCGGTTCCCAGAAGGCCGACGACCCGCACGCCGAGGACCGCTACCAGGCGCTCGACAAGTACGCCCGCGACCTCAACGAGCTGGCGCGGGAAGGCAAGATCGACCCGGTGATTGGGCGCGACGAGGAGATCCGCCGCGTCTTGCAGATCCTCTCGCGGCGGCGCAAGAACAACCCCGTCCTCACCGGCGAGCCGGGCACCGGCAAGACCGCCATCGCCGAGGGGCTGGCCATTCGCATCGTGCAGGGCGACGTGCCGGAGGGGCTGCAGTCGAAGCGCATCGTGGCGCTGGACATGGGCGCGCTGATCGCCGGCGCGAAGTACCGGGGCGAGTTCGAAGACCGCCTCAAGGCCGTCGTCAAAGAAGTCAGCGAATCGGACGGCGAGATTATTCTCTTTATCGACGAACTGCATACGCTCGTCGGCGCGGGCGCGTCGGAGGGCGCGATGGACGCGGCCAACATCCTCAAGCCGGCGCTCGCGCGCGGCGAACTGCGCGCCATCGGGGCGACCACGCTCGAGGAGTACCGCAAGCACTTCGAGAAGGACAAGGCGCTGGAGCGGCGCTTCCAGATGGTGCTCGTCGAGGAGCCGAGCATCGAAGAAACCGTCTCGATCCTGCGCGGCATCAACGAGCGCTACGAGGTGCACCACGGCGTCAAGATCACCGACGCGGCGCTCGTGGCCGCCGCCGAGCTGTCCGAGCGCTACATCACCGACCGCTTTCTGCCGGACAAGGCCATCGACCTGATTGACGAGTCGGCCTCGAAGCTGCGGCTGGAGATCGACTCGCTGCCGGAAGAGCTCGACAAATTGGAACGCGACATTCGCCAGCTCGAAATCGAGCGTGAGGGCGTCAAGCGCGACGGCAATGAGGCCAAGCTCGAGTCGATCAACGGGGAAATCGCCGACCTCGAAGAGGAGCGCGACGAACTGCGCGCGCGCTGGCAGGAAGAGAAAGAGCACATCCAGACCGTCCGCGGCGCGAAGGAAAAGCTCGACCGGCTTCGGGTGGAGGCGGAGAACCTCGAGCGCGAGGGGGCCTACGACAAGGTCGCCGAGATCGTGAGCCGCTGGACGGGCATCCCCGCCGGGCGCATGATGGAGAGCGAGCGCCAGAAGCTCCTGCGCATGGAGAGCGTCCTGGAGGAGCGCGTCGTGGGTCAGCCGGAGGCCATCGAGGCCGTCAGCAACGCCGTGCGTCGCGGGCGCGCGGGCCTGCAAGAGGAAGGGCGGCCCATCGGCTCGTTCATCTTCCTGGGCACCACCGGTGTGGGCAAGACCGAGCTCTCGAAAGCGCTGGCGCAGTTCCTCTTCAACGACGAGAGCGCCATGGTGCGCATCGACATGAGCGAG
>PXTR01000059.1 GCA_003023245.1 Bacteroidetes bacterium QS_8_68_15
GCTAATGAGCGTGACGGTCGCCCCGTTCATCTCCTCCGACCCACTGCGGATTTTCGTCTACGCGGGCGGGGCCGTGATGTGGCTGCTCATCGTTGCCATGAATCACAAAGTGGCACGGGAGTACCGCGCTGACGACGGGGGGTGGGATTGAGAGAGGAGCGCGGAAAGAAGGGGCCTTCGGTGGAAGGAGGCGGTGTGCCGAAAAGGCTCACGCCGCCTCGGCCGGCTCTTCCGCTGCGCCGTTTTCGGCAAAGTACGCCGTTACCTTTTCTGCCTTCGCCGGGCCGACCTCTTCGGCGAGCGTCTCCTTGTCGAGATCGCGGATGCGCTTCACCGAACCAAATTCCTGCAAAAGCGACTGCGCCGTCTTTTCGCCGATGCCCTTGATGTCGAGCAGTTCGGAGCGCAGCGTCTGGTTTTTGCGGCGTTTGCGCTGGTAGGTCACGGCGAAGCGGTGCGCCTCGTCGCGCACCTGCTGCAAGAGCTGAAGCGCCGAGGAGTCCTTGGCGATCAGCTTCGGGTCGGAGTCGCCGGGGACGAAGACTTCCTCCAGCCGCTTGGCGAGGCCGACGACGGGAAAGCGCCCGTAGACGCCGTTCTCTTCGAGCGATTCGACGGCGCTGGAAAGCTGGCCCTTGCCGCCGTCGATGACGACGAGGTCTGGCCACGGGCCGTCGTCGTCCCGCACGCGGCGGTAGCGGCGGCGCACCACCTCGCGCATCGCGGCGTAGTCGTCGGAGGTGCCCTCCGCGCCGCGAATCTTGAAGGTGCGGTAGTCGGACTTGCGCGGCTTGCCGTCCGTGAAGACGACCAGCGAGGCGACCGTCTGGTTGCCGCTCAGGTGCGAGATGTCGAACGCCTCGATGCGCTGCGGGAGGTCGTCGAGGCGGAGCGCCTCCTGGAGCGCCTTGACGCTGTGGGGAACGCGCTTTTCGCCGCGCTTGAGCTTCTGGAGCTTCCATTCGCCGGCCTTGAGCTTGGCGTTGCTCTTCGTCATGCGCACCAGGCCGGCCTTGTCGCCGCGCTCGGGGGCGCGCACCGGCACTTGGCGGCCGTTCTTTTCGCGCAGCAACTCGCGCAGCGCGGCAGCGTCGTCAGCGGGCGCGTCGTCGGGATCGTGCGAGCAGAGCACCTCGCCGGGGACGAAGGCCGCGTCGGCGTAGTAGTTTTCCAGAAACGCCAACAGCAACTCCTCGTCTGGGCGGCCCTCCACGCGCTTGAAGCGCCGCTCCCGCCGGCCGATCACTTTGCCCTCGCGCACCTTGAAGACGACGCCGACGCCCAGGCCCTCCTCGCGGTCGGTGTGGACGGCGAACACGTCGCGGTCGGCGCGGTCCTCGGCGACGATCTTTTGCTTTTCGGCGTGTTTCTTGAGCGCCTGGATCTGGTCGCGCTTGCGGGCGGCTTGTTCGTAGTCTTTCGCCTCGGCGGCGGCGCTCATTTCGCCCTCGAGCTGGTCGGTCAGCGCGTCGACGTGGCCGCGCAGGAGCTTCTTGACCTGCGCGACGGTTTCGTCGTAGTCCGCCTCGCTCTGGTTGCCGACGCAGGGGCCTTCGCAGTTTTCGATGTGGTATTCGAGGCACACGTCGTACTTGCCGGCGTCGATCTTCTCCTGCTTCAGGTCGAGCTTGCAGGAGCGCAGCTTGAAGACCGAGCGCACCACGCCGAGCACCTCTTTCATGTTCGACGAGTCGGTGTACGGGCCGAAGTAGTCCGAGCCGTCTTTCTGGAGGGTGCGGGTGGGGAAGATGCGCGGAAAGCGCTCGTTTTTGACGCAGATGTAGGGGTAGGTCTTGTCGTCTTTGAGGTTGACGTTGTAGCGCGGCCGATGCTCTTTGATGAGGTTGTTTTCGAGGATGAGTGCCTCCGCCTCGGTGTCGGTGACGATCACGTCGAGATCTTCGGCTTTCTTTAGCATCGCGCGGATGCGGCCGTCGCGCGGGCGGCTCTCGTGAAAGTAGGAGCGCACGCGCGAGCGCAGGCTCTTGGCCTTGCCGACGTAGAGGACGCTCCCGTCGCCGTCGAGGTGCTTGTAGACGCCGGGCTCGTCGGGGAGGTGGTCGAGCTTTTTCTGAAGCGCCTCGCTGGGCTGGAGGCCGTCCCCCTCGGTGGCGCTGAGATCGGGGGCTTCGCCGTCGTCGTTCCCCTGTTCGCCGCGGCTCCGGGGACGCTGGCTCGTGTGGTGGTCGAACGACATGCCGGAAGTCCGTCGGACGGCCTGTGGAAGAGAGGGAGCGAGGAAAAGGAAACGAGCGCGGCGGCGGGTCGTTCGGCGAGACCGTGTTTGGAACAGGTCGCCTGCCTTTTGACCAAAGCCCCCGACGACGCGATTTTTCGACGGTCGCCCGTGATGCGTTTTTTCGATCCGTCTCTCGCCCAAATCTTCCGATCAGCCGCCGCCGCGGTGCTGGTGGGAGGTGCGCTGCTGGGGGCGGCGGGGTGCGCCGGGTCGGGCGAGACGCGGACGGGCGCGTTTCGGGAATCCTTTCGCCAAATTTTCGAGAGCTACCGGAGATTCGAAGCGGACAAGTCGCTGGCGCTGGCGCGCGACGAAAGCGGCAACTGGGCGTTCGGCTACGCGCGTGGGCAGGAGGGGGAGATGCAGGCGGTCAACAAGGCCAAGCAGCAGTGCGAACAGCAGCGCGCGCGCTACGAGGTGGAGGCACGGTGCCAGACCTACGCCGTCGGCGCGGAGATCACCGGCGACCCGGCGCTGCTGCGGGAGGAGGGAGAGTAAGGCGAGAGCCGCTCAGCCGGTGAGGCGGTCGGCGTTCCCTCGGGTCGGGCTTCGGCGGATGTGGTCGCGGATGCACCGCAAGGGGCCCTGCTCACAGGTCGCGCCGTCCGCGCACGACATGGAGGGAGTCGTTGGATCGGGAGGGAGGCGGCCCGCTACCGCCGCAGCCGCTGCATGATGCGCTCGGTGAGGCGCATCGCCGGGCGCGCGTCCAGCAGCGAAACGGGGGGCGGCTCGCCATCAACGAGGGCCTGCAAAAACGCCTGCGTCTCGCGCTGCAACAGCGTTTCGGGCGAGGCGTGCTCCGGGTCGTCGAGGTCGGCGTCGAGGCGAAACCCGGGACCGGCGGCGTAGAGGCGGCGGTCCGGCGGCGCGGCCTCGTCGGGAGCCGTGCGGCGCAGTTCGAGCGTGGCGTAGGTGCCGCCGTGGAAGCGTAATCCGGCGGCCACCGCACCGAAGCGCGCGTCGTTATTGTCATCCTCATCCGCGGGGGCAGGCGCAGCCTGCGCGTCGAGGTGGCGCACGCCCGTCCCCGGCCGCCCGGCGCGCGAGCCGGCCAGCACGCCGCACAGGTCCAGCGCGTCGCTCAGGGCGCGCCGCCGGTCTCGCGTTCCGCTATCGGAAGCCAGGCGCGCGCGGACGGTCACCACGTCCGCACGCGCGTTCGCGGGCACGGCGTCGAAGAGCGGATGGAAGCGCAGCGGGCGACTCACGCCCCCCTCGGCGCCGGCTTCCTCGGCGCGTGCGGCCAGTTGCTCCAGTTCTTCTGCCGACGCTGCCGGCGGCCACTCCAGAAAGACGTGCCGCCCCTGCCGCAGCGCGGCCTCGGCGACAGCGAAACCGGGCTCCGCCGCCGCCGCTCCGCTCACGAACGCCACGTCGAGCGCCGCCTCACGCCGTTGAATGACGCCGGCGGCTGTGGCCTCGGGCAGATGCTCGGCCAGCGTCGCCCCGTCGGTCGCGCGCACAGCGGCCCGGCGCACGGCAACGTGCGGCCCCGTCCCGATGAGAGCAACCTTCATGATTGGCGGCTTTCGATTGGCGGTTTTCGATTGGCGGCCCGCGGCTGACAGTCGATCTGGCTCTCCAATCGCCCTTCAAAAATCGCCCTTCGACAATCCCTACACGAAGATCAGCGCCAGGAGGGTGTAGAGCACGGCCGCGAGGCCGCCGGCCAGGAGCGCCAGCGGGAGCTGGGTGTAGACGTGGTCCATCAGGTCGCAGCCCGTCGCCAGCGACGAGAGGATCGTCGTGTCGGAGATCGGGGAGCACTGGTCGCCCATCACGGCCCCGCCGGCGACCGCCGCAAAGCAGAGCGTGATGAAAAACGGCTCTCCCGGCATCACCGTCCACGCCAGCGGCATCGCCACCGGAAAGACGACCGCGTAGGTGCCCCAGGACGTGCCCGTCGAAAAGGCGATCAGCAGGCACAGCACCAGCAGCAACGCCGGCAGCGCGACCGGCGCGATGACGTCGCCCACCGAGGCGGTCACGTAATCGGCCGTGCCCACCGCGTCGGCCACCTTCTTCAGCGTCACCGCCAGCGCCAGAATGATTGCGCCGATGGTCACCCCCTTGCACCCGTCGATGAAGCCGTCGATGGCGTCCTGAAGGGCCATGCCCTTCGCCAGGGCAATCGCGATGCCCGCCAGCACCGTCATCACGAACGCCCCGGCGATGGGCAGGAGCGGGTCCTCGGTCTGGCCCAGGATGAAGTAGGTCACGATGTACGGGATGATTGCCACGCCCAGAAGCACCCCCAGCGGGCCGAAGAAGTCGACGAGGCCGGGGCGGTAGCCGTCGGGCACATTCATCTCGGTGAGCTCGTCGGCGGTCATCGGCGAGGCGCCCGCGCGGTCGAGCGCGCCGGAGGAGCGGGCCCGTTTGCGAGCGGACTGCATCTTCGCGCCCAGCAGCCACGCCGGCAGCTTTTCCCATGAAAAGAGCAGCGTCAGGATCACCGCGAAAATCGCGTAGAAGTTCAGCGGCAGGGCCGAGAAGAAAAAGGCGATGCCGTCCTCGGCCGTCTCGAAGAGCGGGATCGTGCCGGCCACCAGTCCGCCGATGTAGATCGGCCACACGTTGAACGGAATCAGCGTGGCGGCCGGCGAGGCGGTCGAGTCGACGACGTAGGCCAGTTCTTCGTGCGCCACGTCTTGCTCGTCGCTCACGGGCCGGGTCGTCGCGCCGGTGAGCACCGTGCTGACGGTGCCGCCCTGATGAAAGACCAGCCCCATCAGCCACGCGAAGAATTTGGCCGAGCGGGGCCCGCGCACGAGCTTCTCCCCCGCCCACTCGGCGAAGCGCATCGCCCCGCCGGTGCGCGTCCACAGCCCGATCAGCCCGCCCAGCGACCACAGGTACACCAGCAGGATGATCGCGAAGTCCTCCGTCCCGATAGCCGGGATGAAAAACGCCTGCACGACGTTGAGCTGGCCCGAAATGACCCCGCCGAGCGCCACCCCGATGAACAGCGCGCTGACGACCTCGCGCATCCAGAAGGCCAGCACGATGGCCACCAGCGGCGGCAGCACCGACCAGAAGCCGTAGTGCGCTCCTTGCTTCGGGATCTCGCCCGCAAACAACACCCCCGCCCCGATCAACAGCCCCCCGATCCCCACCCCGATCCAGCGCCTCTGCTGCTGCGAGGGATGATCCGTCGGCGAAGAGGCCGGCGCGTCTTCCGGTTCGGGCGCTTGCTGGGGCATCGGGCGGGGCGCATTTTCGGAAAGCGGCTCATCTCGCAAGCCTACAAAACCTCGTCCCTGTCGCGTACTTTGCAAAGATAGCAAGACCGGGCGTTCACAAGAAAGCCAACCGCATTCCCGCGGTGTGCGTCTGCCGTTTCGCGCTTCCTCTCCCCGCAACGCGCTTCGCTATGCGCTTTCCCATTCGCCGCGCCACCTCGAACGACGCCGAGACGCTCGCGCGCTTCGGCGAGCGGCTCGCCCGGGAATCCGAAGGCAAAACGCTCGACCCCGCGACGATCCGTGCGGGGGTGCGTTCCGTCTTCGAGCGCGAGCGCGGCGCCTTCTACCTCGTCGCCGAAACGCCTGACGATGACGAAGAGGAGGAGAACATGCCCGCCGGGACGCTGATGGTCACGCGCGAGTGGAGCGACTGGCGCAACGGCTTTTTCTGGTGGATGC
>PXTR01000060.1 GCA_003023245.1 Bacteroidetes bacterium QS_8_68_15
GGGCGGCGCGTCGCCGGGGCGCACGAGCTGGGCCCGCTCAAACCACGCGTCGTCGAGCAGTTCTTGGTCCGGGTCCTCGCGGACCGCCTGCTCGATCTCTTCGTCGGTGAGGGCGTCCACACGCTCCCAATCGGTGCGCCCTTCGCCGAGTTCATCAGCCGATCTTCTGACGATATTTTTCTCGCCCATGTTCGCGTGCCCTGCGGGCGGATGTGATGCGGTAACTTTCGCTCCGTCGTGTGTATACGACGGTGATGATGCGCCCTCGGAGTGCTCCGACGGCGATCCAGCGCCGCTCACCTCCCCGATCTGATCGCTCTTGATAGTAGTCGTCCAAGAGCACTTGAGCGGCTTCCTCAAAGTCGAACCCGTGCTTGCGAATGTTTGCTTCGTTCTTGTCGGGATCCCATTCGAATTTCATTTCGCTGGTACGTGCCACCGGGCGCGCGAAAGATCAGGGCGATGCAGAAGCACTGGAGGAAAGCGGCGGCAACGTGCCCTGAAAAACCGGCGTCCGTCGTCCACCGTCCAAACTACGCCACTGCCTGCGGCTGCTGTCCGCCCGCGTCGCCGTTGGCCAGGCCGGCCGCGAGGCGCTTCTCGGTGTCGGAGACGCCGAACAGCTCGGCCGGGTCGGTCACCGGCTCGTCTTCGAGGACCTGCTCGACGACCGCGTCCATGCGCTCCACGTAGCTCACGTCGAGCTCGTCGAGGGCGTCGGACTCGATTTCGCGCACGTCTTTCTCGTTTTTCTCCGGCAGGAGCACCTCTTCGATGCCCGCGCGTTTGGCGGCGAGGACTTTTTCCTTGATGCCGCCGACCGGCAGCACGAGGCCGCGCAGGGTCGCCTCGCCGGTCATCGCCACGTCCGGGCGCACGCGGCGCTGCGTGTAGATCGAGACGAGCGCGGCTAGGAGCGCGGTGCCGGCGGAGGGGCCGTCCTTCGGAATCGCGCCGGCGGGGACATGCACGTGCAGGTTCCAGTAGCGGAAGGCGTCTTGCGGGATGCCCAGCTCGTCGGCGCGCGCCTTGACGTAGGAGAGCGCCGCCTGGGCGGACTCTTTCATCACGTCGCCGAGCTGGCCGGTGAGGCGCAGCTGCCCGCTTCCGCGCGAGACGCTGGCCTCGATGAAGAGGAGGTCGCCGCCGGTGGGGGTGAAGGCCAGCCCCGTCGCCACGCCCGGCACCTCGGTGCGGTCGGCCACCTCGGGGAAGTGCTTGCGCGCCCCGATGTAGTCTTCGAGGTCGTCGGAGCCGACCGTTTCGCCGTCAGACTCGCCGGTGGCCACGTTTTTCGCCACGCCCCGGCACACCGCGCCGATGGTGCGCTCCAGGTCGCGCACGCCACTCTCGCGCGTGTACCCGTCGATGATGAGGCGCAGCGCGTCGGGCTCGAGCGTGACCTGCTCCTCGTCGAGGCCGTTGCGTTGGATCTGGCGGGGGATGAGGTACTGTTCGGCGATCTGCGTCTTCTCGTAGGGCGTGTAGCCGGTGATTTCGATCATCTCCATGCGGTCGCGCAACGGGCGCGGCACGCGGTCGAGGTAGTTGGCCGTCGCCACGAAGAGGACCTGCGAGAGGTCGTAGTCCAGCTCCAGGTAGTGGTCGTTGAAGTTGTCGTTCTGCTCGGGATCGAGCACTTCGAGCAGCGCGCTGGAGGGGTCGCCGCGCACGCCGCTGTCGAGCTTGTCGACCTCGTCGAGCATCATGACGGGGTTGCCCGTGCCGGCTTTCTTGAGGCTCTGGATGATGCGCCCGGGCAGCGCACCGACGTAGGTGCGCCGGTGACCGCGGATTTCCGCTTCGTCGCGCACGCCGCCCAGCGAAAAGCGCACGAACTCGCGCCCCAGCGCCCGCGCGACCGATTTGCCCAGGCTCGTCTTGCCGACGCCCGGCGGCCCGTGCAGGCAGAGGATCGGCGCTTTCTGGTTTTCGGAGTCGCGCTCCTTTTTGAGCTTGAGCACGGCGAGGTACTCCAGCATCCGCTTTTTGACCTTTTCGAGGCCGTAGTGGTCTTCTTCGAGGACCTCCTCGGCGTGGTCGATGTCGAGATTGTCGTCGCTGAACTCCTTCCACGGCAGGTCGAGGATCCATTCGATGTAGCCGCGCGTCACGGCGTAATCCGGCGCGGCGGGGTTGATGCGGCCCAGGCGGCCCAGCTCCTTCTCGACCGTCTCGCGGGCGTGTTCGGGGAGGTCTTTTTCGTCGGCGCGCTCGCGCAGCTCCTCCACGTCGCCCGCCCCGGGGGCGCCTTCGCCCAGCTCGTCCTGAATGGCTTTCATCTGCTGGCGCAGCAGGTACTCGCGCTGCTGCTCGTCCACATCGTCGCGCACGCGGCCCCGAATTTCCTCACTGACTTCGAGCACCTGGCGCTCGCGGTCGAGGAAGTCCATCACCAGGTCGGCGCGCTCCAGGAGGGGAAGCGTTTCGAGGAGCTTTTGCTTGTCCTCGACGTCGGCCTGGAGGTTCGACGCGATGAAGTGAATCAAGAAGGTCGGCGAATCGATATTTTGCACCGCGTAGGCGGCTTCCGAGGGCAGGTTCGGCGCGATCTCGACGATCTCGACGGCCATGTCTTTGATCTCGCGCAGGCGTGCTTCGAGCGCGGGATCGGCCTCGTAGTCTTCCTCATCGGTAGGGTCCTCGATAAGCTCGACGCCGGCGCGCAGGTACGGGTCTGTTTGCGTGAAGTCGGTCGTGCGCAGCCGCCGGTTACCCTGAATGACCATCGAGGTCGAGCCGTCGGGCATCTTGATGAGCTTGAGGATCTCGGCGACGGTGCCCACGTCGTAGAGGTCGTCGGGGCCGGGATCTTCGGTTTCGGCGTCCGTCTGTGCGACCACGCCGATCAGCTCCTCGTCTTCGAAGGCCTCGCGCGCAAGCTGAAGCGACGTCTCGCGCCCGATGGTAATCGGCAACACCACGCCGGGGAAGAGCACGGTGTTGCGCAGCGTCAGAATCGGGAGCGCGTCGGGGATGTCCTCGGGGTCGAGGTCGAGCGCGTCGTCGCCGTCGTCAGGGGCGAAGGGGACCTGGTCGGGAGTGGGGAGGTCGGGGTCGTCGGCGTCGATGAGCAGCTCGTCGATGGGCGGTTCGTTCATGCGGGGGGAGAAACGTCGGCGGCGGCAGCGGCGAAGGAGGAAAAGAGGGAGGGGGGCGCAAGCGTGCAGGGCGGACGCGCATGGCTGCGGTGCTGCAAAAACCACGCCGCGGGCCGCCTACTTGACAATATGGCAGGGCCGGGCGCTATTGAGAGATCGAAAGAGACGGCGGGGAATGGGTTCAAGTCATGGGATTTTTTCTCGTTGAAGAGCGGGGGCGGACAAGCGGGCGCGGCCAGGGCGTACCGGCCGTGCTGCGCGTTCTGGCACCAATGTTGCTCCTTACTGAAACGTCACACACGAGCAGCGGGCGGCGCGGAACGAACCGTTTTCGCTCCAGCGCGTTGCGCTGGCGTGTGCGCCTCGCTCTTTCGAACGAGATGCTTCCCCCTTCACTATATGGAACGGCTCGAATGCAAGACGTGCGGCGCCGAAAGCATGGTGCCGATGAACGTCATGCTCGACGACGACGGCGACGAGGACAGCCCGCTCCCGGATGATTCCTTCGTCGGCGACTACGAAGATCCCGAACACTTCGAGCTCATGGGCGGGGAGCAGGAGTCGCGATTCTACACCTGCCACGTCTGCGGCGACAACTGGCTGTCGGTCAAGGAAACCACGCCCGAGGGAGCCTGCCGCATCACGTTCGTGCACCAGATGGGCACTGAGCCGCAGTTGAAGCGCGTGGCGCGTATGGAGACGCCCGTCTTGATCGACGAGGGCGCCGTCGAGGACTGGGAATACTACTTCGATGACGATCCCGTCGGCGAGGACGACTGGAAAGAGCGCCTGTCGGACCGCCGCGATGTGCTAAAATCGGTTTGTATGAACTGAATGCGGGAGTGCGGGGGCGTGGGAGTGCGGGAGTGTCTTTTCCGAAAGGCCCGCGCCCCGGCTTCCGGCGCGTACAGCATATGACGACCTCATTCTTGAAGCGGAAGGGTACGCCGTGAGGCTGCGCTTCCGCTTTTTCTGTATTGCACTCGCGCGCTTCCTCGAAGCAGCACGCTTCCTACCCCCACACACCCGCCACCCGAACCCCCGCACGCGAAAATCACGATCCGTGGTTTTCATAAGCTTTGATGATGTCCTTCACCAGCGGGTGGCGCACTACGTCGGAGCGGTCGAATTCGGTGAAGCCGATACCGTCGACATCCGCGAGGATGCGGCGCGCCTGCTCCAGGCCGCTGAGTGAGCGCTGCGGCAAGTCCGTCTGCGTGATGTCGCCGGTGACGATGGCGCGGCTGGCCGGCCCCAGGCGCGTGAGAAACATCTTCATCTGGTGCGTGGTCGCGTTCTGCGCCTCGTCGAGGATGACGAACGAATCGCGGAGCGTCCGGCCGCGCATGTACGCCAGCGGCACGATTTCGACGATCTGCTGCTCCAGGTTCGCCTCCAGCTTCTCGCGCGGGAGCATGTCGCCGAGCGCGTCGTAGAGCGGGCGCAGGTACGGGTCCACCTTCTCGCGGAAGTCGCCGGGGAGGAAGCCCAGCTCCTCGCCCGCCTCCACGGCCGGGCGCGTCAGCACAATGCGCTTGACCTGACGCGACTTCAGTGCCGCCACCGCCAGGGCGACGCCCACGTACGTCTTGCCCGTCCCCGCCGGCCCGATGGCGAAGGCGATGTCGTTGCGGCGCGCGCTCTCGACGAGGCGCTGCTGCCCGGCGGTTTGGGGCTCGATCGTTTTGCCGTCGTCGGTGCGCAGCACCATGTCGCGCTGGTCGGGGGCCGTCCGCCGGGCGCTTCTCGGCGCAGAGGCCGCCCCGTTGCCGCCGGAGGCGTGAAGCGTGAGCACGGTCTCCACGTCCTCTTCGGTGAGGTTGTCGTTGCGCCCGAGGACCTGTTCGAGCTCGTCGAAGACGGCTTCGAGCGCGTCGAGGTCGTCGGGGCGGCCCTCCAGAAAGAGCTGGTGGCCGCGCGCGGTGATGGTCGTTTCTGCGAAGGCGTCCTCGATCTTGCGCAGGAAGGCGTCGTTGAAGCCGAAGAGCAAGAGCGGGTCGGTCCCTTCGATGCTCAGGCGCTTTTCTGCCAAAGGGTTGCTGGGGCGGTGCGGAAAATGTCGCGGAAGCGTACCGGGCTAACGAGAGGCGTTGCCGAGAGTTTACGGGGAGTCGAAAGTGGAAGGTTGGAAAGTCGAACGTTCGTCAGCCCCGCAGAGGAACGTTCAACCTGCAATCCTCCAACTTTCAACTGAGCGAAGCCGCAGGCGAGCACCCCAAAGAGTACTTCCGCCCAATGGTCGGGGCGCGCTAAGCGAGCGCCGATTCTCGCCCGCTGTCGCGCACGAAGAGGCACGTCGAGCGGGTGGATTCCACCATGCGCCGGCAGAAGTCGAAGTCCGGCTCCGGGAGCATCCCGAAGACCGAGAGGTCCGCCTGCGGGGCCTCCGCGAGGTAGTCCGAGAACGAGCCGCGCCCGACGCACACCTCCGCGCCGGTAAAGCGGCCCAGATCGCGCAGCTGCTCCATGAATTCGCGCGCCTTCTCTTCCTTCTCGTCGCCGTCGACGACGGTGATGAGGCGCAGGCGCGCGTTCCAGTTCTGCGCCAGCTTGTAGGCGGAGAGCACCATCAGGTCGAGGTTGCCGATTTTCATCTTGATGCGCCAGTCGGGGCTGCGGTCGTGGATCCAGACGTTGATCGACTGGCGCTGCCCGAGGCTGGCCTGCGGGTGCGGCGCGTAGAGGAGCGTCCCG
>PXTR01000061.1 GCA_003023245.1 Bacteroidetes bacterium QS_8_68_15
GCCGTACAGAACGGCCGGCGCAAACCGAGTGCGCTCTCATGCCCCCGCGCCCTCGCCTCTTCTTGGCTCATGCCTCTGAATCTGCTTCTTCCGCTTCGGAGGACGCGCCCGCCTGCGCATACGCCGCCGAGAGGTCCTGGATAATTTCGTCGGACATGCCCATCGAGCTGAAGCCGCCGTCGTGGTAGAGGGTTTGCATCGTGACCATGCGCGTGTAGTCCGAGAGGAGCGTCACGGCGTAGTCGGCGCAGCTCTGCTGGTCGGCGTTGCCGAGGGGGGCGGCGCGGTCGGCGAACTCGTACATCGCGTCGAAGCCCTCGATGCCTTTCCCGGCGAGGGTGCGCGTGGGACTCTGGCTGATGGCGTTGATGCGAATGCCTTGCTTGCCGAGGCGGTAGCCGAAGGAGCGCACGATGCTTTCCAGCAGCGCCTTCGCGTCGCCCATTTCGCTGTATTTCGAGAAGATGCGCTGCGCCCCGATGTAGCTCATCGCGATGATGGAGGCCCCTTCGGTGAGGGCGCCGGTTTGCAGGCCGTGCCGCACGATGCGGTGCAGGCTCGTGGCCGAAATGTCGAGCGTCTGCTCGTACCAGTTGTAGTCGAGCTCCTCGTAGGGCTGGTCTTTGCGCACGTTCACCCCCATCCCGATGGAGTGGACGATGAAGTCGAGCGCGCCGATTTCTGCTTGCACGTCGTCGAACAGTTCTTCGAGGTCGTCGTCGGAGGTGGCGTCGGCCCAGAAGACGGGGCTGTCGGTGGCCTCGGCCAGCTCGTCCATCGCGCCGAGGCGGCGGGCGACGGGCGCGTTCGACAGCGCGAAGCGCGCGCCCTCGCGGTCAGCGGCCTCGGCGATGGCCCAGGCGAGGGAGTGTTCGTTCATCGCGCCGAAGATGAGGCCGGTCTTGCCGTCGAGGAGGCCGTGTCCGTCAGCAGTCATGCGGAAGAAAGAAAGGTTCGCAGGGGAAAAAAGATAGGCCAGGGACGAGCAACGTAACCAAGCGACACGCCCGGATGCCACCGCGCATCGCTCGGAAGCGGGAAGAGGGAGAAGACGGGAAAACGGCGCCTGCAAACCGGGCGTCGTTTTTGCCTACTTTTTGCGTCCCCTCTGCTCGCCCTTCTCGGCCTCGCTCAGTGCCCTCACCCGGTTTCTTACTGCGCGACGGCGCCGTAAAAACGTAATATGCGAGAAGAAGTGACGCGAACGAACTCATTTTTCATCCTTCCCGGTCTGCTGCTGACATGAGTGCTTCCGCCGGACCGTCGCGCCCTGCCGGGCTTCGCGTGCTGCTCGACTGGCTCCGCCCGTGGTTGGCGTACGACGACGATCTCGCGCCTCCGGTCTCTTCTGCTGCTGACGACGACCCCGACGGCAGCGACGAACGGCTCCGTGAGGAGGTGCGCCGGCGCCTGGCCGAGCGGCGCGCGACGAC
This sequence comes from Bacteroidetes bacterium QS_8_68_15, assembly GCA_003023245.1. The sequence goes on from PXTR01000061.1 coordinate 1,434, forward strand.
GTGCCACTGGCTCTTTCTCGTTCGCACCGGGTTGGCGCTGGGCATTGCCGGGTATCTCGCCGTCGGGGCGCTGGCGACCGGCGCTGCCTGGCCCGTGCGCGCGCTGCTGTTGACGACCGGCTACGCAGGGGGCAACGCTGTCGTGCGCTTCGGGGCGGGACGCGGTTGGCGGGGCGCGTCCTGGGCGTACGCGCTGCTCGACACGGGCCTGATGCTTTTCCTGTACGCCTTCTGGGGCGGGGCCTTCACGCCGCTTCTGGCCCCGAGTGTGGTGCTGGTGGGCTTGCTGGTGCTGCTGCTCCTGCCGTACACGCTGCTGGGCCACCCCTCGCTCAACGCCGCGCTCTCGATCGCCGTGCTGGGGACCGCTGCCGGGGTGCTGTACCTGTTTCCCGAGGTCGGGGCTCGGACGACCAGCGCCGCGGCGGAGACGCCCCTGCGCTCCTTTTTGCTGATGCAGTACCTCAGCATTGCCTGCCTGGTCAGCTGCCTGCTGGCGATGCGCCTGCGCCGCCGCCTCGTCGACTACAGCCGCGAGCTGCACCGCCGCCTCGAAGCGTCCCTCCAGGCTGAACTCGAAGAGGAGCGCCGCCGCCAGGTCGAGGTCGTCGGCCAGATCAAGCAGGACTTCATCACCGTGCTCTCCCATGAGCTGCGCAACCCCGTCGCCCCGCTCGTCTCCTCGCTCGAAGTGATAGAGGCCGACGCCCGGGAGGACCGCTGCAACCCGCCGCTCACCGACGTGGCGCTCAGCGCCGCCCGCGAGCTGCAGCGGCTGGTCAAAGACTACACGCAGCTGGCCAAGCTGCTGACTCATCCGCTCGAAGCGGGCGCGCACCGGAACGTGCCGCTGGCCCCGCTGGCCCGGGCGACGGCCGAGCGCCTCTCCGAACGCCTCGCCGAAGGCGACGGGGCGGCGCCGCTCCCTCGCTTCGACTTCGAGGCGCTCGACGACTGCGCCGTCGCCGGCGACCTGCCGCTGCTGCGTCACGCCATGCACGCGCTGCTGCGCCGCGCCGCCCACCACACCGCCGACGGCGGCGCCGTGACTGTGCGCGGCCTGCGCCCCGACGAGCAAGGGAAGACGGGATTCGCGGTGCACGACCCCGACAGCCACCTCAGCGCCGAGGCCGTCGCTGCGCTTGACGACCTGTTCGCCCCCTTCGACGAACGGCTCTATTCGAAAAGCACGACGGGGCTGGAGCTGCTTTTGGCCCGGCATGCCCTGCACCGCCTGGGCGGACGCCTGAGCGTGGAAAGCGACCCCGACTGCGGCACCACCGTCTCGTGCTGGCTGCCGCCGGCTTCCCCCGAGCACGACTGGGCCGAACGAGAGCGCCTGCATGCCCCGCCGGCCGGCAACGTGCCCACCGCAAGGCGCTCTTTGGAGGCCGGCCCCCCACTCGCGGAGGGGTAAGAAAAAGCCGTCAGCCTTCAGCAGTCAGCTTGGCGGCTCGAAAGGCGGAACGCCGACAACCTCACTCGCGCACGTGCTGCATCGGCGCGACGAGCGGCCGCATCGCGTCGTGGAGCGGGCCGCCGGAGGCGAGGATCTGCCCGCCGAAGAGCGCGCCGTCGCCTTCGGAAGCGGTCTCAGCCGGGGGGTGGCCGCGGTAGTCGGTGACGCGCCCGCCGGCTTCCTCGACCAGGAGCGTCCCGGCGGCTACGTCCCAGGGGTGCAGGCCCGTTTCGAAGAACGCGCCGAAGCCGCCGGCGGCCACGCGCGCCAGATCGACGGAGGCGGCCCCCGCCCGGCGCACGCCCTGCGCGGCACGGATGATGTCTTGGAGGACGCCGGTGTAGTCGTCAAGGTGGTCGAACACGCGGTACGGAAAGCCCGTCGCCACGACCGCTTCGCTCATGTCTTGCGCCCGGTCCGTGGTGAGCGGCGCGCCGTCGCCGTAGGCCCCGCCGCCGCGCACGGCCGTGTAGAGCGCGCCGCCGGCCACCTCCAGCACCACGCCGACGACGATCTCGGCCTCGTGCTGAAGGGCGATGCTCACCGCGTAGGGCGGCAGCGCGTGCATGAAGTTGGTCGTCCCGTCGATGGGGTCGATGATCCAGCGCGGCGTTCCGGAGGCCACGGGTCGGGCGTCGGCGGCGGGGTCGGCGTGTTCTTCGGCCAGCACGTCGTAGCCGGGGAACGCCTCGGTGAGATGATCCACGATGACGGCCTGCGCGCGCTCGTCGGTTTCGGTGACGTAGTCGTTGGGAGCCTTGCAGCGGCGTCCGGCGGCGGTCCCGGCGCGGGCGCGGACGAGCGCGGCGGCGCGACGGGCGGCCTGCACGGCCGCGTCGCGTTCGCGGCGGAAGCGAGACGGCGAAGAAGCGTCGGTCGAACGAGCAGACGTGTTCGCGTTCATGCTGCTTCAGTTTCGGCGCAAAGCACGGTGAAAAAGAAGAGGGCGCCGGCCGCGCGCGTTCGTTCGAGAAACAAGGGGGCGGGCGGGGGCTTTCAGCCGTCAGCCGCTCGTCTCGAAAAGCACCGCAAGGGGATGACCTTCGGCCCCTGACCGCCGACGGCTCGCCCCCTCCACTCGCGCACCGACGTATGCCCCGACTGCTTGCCTGGACCCGCATTTCGCTGTCGTCGCTGCTGGCCGGACTCCTCCTCCTACTGGCCGACGGCGGATGCAGCGGCGAACCGGCGCAAGACGCGCGCTTGCACGACTCCTCCGAGGCGGCGTTCCCCCGGCGCGCCGGGGGCGACCGGGCCTTCGCTGAAGCGTCCGGCACGCGCGAGGCGGCGCTCGAAACGCTCGGCGCGATGAAACGCAGCGCCCTGCGCGGCGCGTTTGCCCCGCTCAAGCGCCTCGGCTACACGCGGCGCGTGCGCACCGAGCAACTGACCGGCGAGGGCGGCGGCGTCGAAGCCTTCGAGGAGCGGGTGGTGCGCTACGCGCCCGGCACGGGCGGCGGCGGCGCGGCGCGTGTGCTGGAGAGCGACTCGTCCGGCGCTTTCGCCTTCGGTGCGCTCGGGCGCTTTGCCGGCGGCGGAAGCGGCGAAGCGAAGGCGCCCTCCGCGAAGCTGGCCCGGCGGACGGTGCCGGAGGAGTTTCCGTTTCTCTCCGAGCGCAATCGCTACGCTTTTCAGTACCGCCGCCTGCCGGACACTACGCTGGCGAGCGGCCAGGCGCGGGTAGTGGCCGTGCGCGCCCGCCCTGGGGCGGAGAGCGAAAACCAGTCGATCCGATACGCGCGGCTCACCATCGACGCGGACACGCATCAGCTCGTGGTGCTGCGGATGCACCGCGTGCGGCGCTCGATGCTGTTCGACGAGGACACGCGCCAGCTCATCCGGATTCGCCCGTTGCCGGGGCGTTCGTCTTCGGCGGCCCGCTCGGACTCGGGGGCGACCTGGGTCCCGGCGCAGACGCGCTTCGAGACGCAGATCGACGCGCCCCTGCGTCCGGCGCGACGGTTTCGGTCCACGGCTTCCTACTTCCAGTATCGCCGCGGGCGGCGTGGGACGTGAGGGGGCGGAACGGGCTGTTGGCCGTTGGCTTTGCACCCCGAAGGGCCAGTAGCCCAACGCATAGCCCCCCGCCTCACCCCGTTTGGCCGAGTTAGCGTCGCAATGACTGTCATCGCGAGCATCGAGCCGAAGGCGAGAGACGCGGCGATCTCCTTCGGAATGGCTGCCGGCCCGAGGGAGACGGCACACCAAGCGCACTTCCTTCGGGGCGCCGCGCTCCCTTCGGTCGCTCGCAGTGAGGTGGCGACATTGACTGCTCAAATGGGTATCACTTCATCACGTCGCGCAGGTGCGGGTGGTCGATCAGGCGGCGCAGCAGTTCGTCCTCGCGGAGCGCCCGGGGGCGCAGGACGTCGCTTCGCAGGCCCCGCGCCAGCACGGCGGCGGCCTCGTCTGCGCGCTCGCGCTGGAGGAAGACGCGCGCCAGCTGCCGGTAGGCCGGGGCGGAGGTCGAGTCGAGCTGGAGGGCGACGCGCCCGAAGGCTTCCGCCTGGTCGAGGCGGTCGAGCAGCAGGGCGTTCCACGAGAGGCGCGCGTGCAACGCAGCGTCCTCGGCGGGGAGATGATCGGCGGCGGCGTCGAGTGCGCGGCGGGCCGCCTCGAAGTGGCTCAGCTCGCGCGCGGCCTCGGCGCGAAGCAGGTGCGCTTCGCCGTTTTTCGGAGCGAGGTCGGCGGCGCGCATGGCGTCATCGAACGCCTCAGCGGGGCGGCCCATCTTCAGAAGCACCCTGGCGCGCAACGTGCGCACCTCCGTATCCGTCGGCAGCGCGCGCAGGATGCGGTCGAGGCGCGCCTTGGCTTCCAGCAGGCTCGACCCGGTGCGCCAGGCCGTCCGCGCGCGGCGCAACTGGCGCTTGATCTCCGGTGAGCGCTCGACGTTTCTGGAGAAGGCGTCGGTCATGGCGAGTTCGTTTGCGGCGGCGACCGGACTGCGCCTGTTCTTGCGCCCGCGATCTTTGTCCGGCTTCATCGGTAGCAACGATATCAAAGATCATTATTATCAAAAATCATTCCGCGCTTTTCGATGAATGCGCCGCGTCCAGCCACCCCCTTCTCGCGCGCCGTACGCGAGCGCCTGCGCACGCGCTGCCTGGGCCGCCCGATGGAAGGGCACGCCCGCCTCGGGTCCACCAACGAGCGCGCCCTCGCGTGGGCCGCCGACGGGGGGGCGCCCGAAGGCGCCGTCGTCACTGCGGAGGAGCAGACCGCCGGCCGCGGGCGCCACGGGCGACGCTGGCACGCCCAGCCGGGGCAGAACCTGACGTTCTCGGTCGTGCTCCGTCCCGCGGCAGCGTCGGCGGACCGGGCGGCGCTCCCGCCGAATCGCTTCGGGCTGCTCGGGCCGGCCGGCGGGCTGGCCGCCTGCGAAGCGGTCGCCGACGTGCTCGGTACGGACGGCGACTCGCCCGCGCCGGTGCTCAAGTGGCCCAACGACGTGATGATCGGCGGCGCCAAGTGCTGCGGCGTTCTTTTGGAGACCCCCGCCGCCGCCTCGAAGCGGGCGCCCGTCGTGCTGGGCGTCGGCCTCAACGTCAACCAGCGCGCCTTTCCGGGCGTTCACTCCAAACGCGACCCGAGACGCCCCGCGCCGACTTCGCTGGCCCAGGTCGCCGGGCGTCCCGTCGAGCGCGCCGCGCTGCTGGCGCAGATCCTCCGTCGCCTCGAAGCGCGCTACGATTCACTCTTCGACGAGACGGGTCGCGCGGCGGTGCGCGCCGCCTACGAGACGCACCTGACTGCTCTCGGCGAACGCGTGACCGTCGAGCGTTTCTGCTCCGGCGAGCGCCTCGGCGGCGTCTTCGAGGGCCTCGCCCCCGACGGCGCGATGCGCCTGCGCACGGCCGACGGCGAGGAGCACGTCTTGCACGCCGGTGACGTGACGAGGAGGAGCGAGTGACGAAGGGCGATTTGGCGAGGAGAAAATTCGAAATTCGACCTTCGAAATTCGACCTTCGCAAATGGATTGGGTGTTCGACATCGGCAACAGCGCGGCGAAGGGGGCGCTCCTCGACGAGGGCGGCGAACTGGAGCGCGCCGTTCGGCTCGACCTGGCGCCGGCGGAGGCGTCGCAGGCGGACTGGCAACGCGCCTTGCGCGAGGCCGTCGGCGAGCAGGAGGGGCCGGAGCGCGTCGGCTTCGCGTCGGTCGTGCCCGCCGCGGCGGAGCCGTTCCGCGCGGCGCTGCGCGCGAGTTGGGGCGTGGAGGACGCCTTCGCCGTGCGTCCCAACGCTGAGGACGCGCGCCGGCCGTTCGCGCTGGGGTACCGCACCCCCGCCACGCTCGGAGCCGACCGGCTGGCCGCCGCCGCCGCCGCGTGGACCCGCTACGGCAAGGACGGCGACGCCGCCCGCTCCGTCGTGGCGCTCGACGCAGGCACCGCGCTGACCTACGAGGTCGTCCGCGCCGATGCGACGGGGGCGGGCGTCTACGAAGGCGGCGCCATCGCGCCCGGCCCGGTGCTCCAGCGCCAGGCACTGACCGGCGGCACTGCGCAGCTGCCCTCCTCCCTCTCGCTCGACGACGCGCTTCCCGCTCCCCCCGTCGGCGCTTCGACGCGCGACGCCCTCCAGAGCGGCCTGCTCTACGGGCTGCTCGACAGCGCCGACGGCATGATTCGCCGCCTCGCCGCGACGCTTCCCGATGCGCCCGTCGTCGTCGCCACCGGCGGCTGGAGCGCTTTTCTGCGCGAGCACCTCCCTGACGGCCGCCTCGCCCGGCGCGACCCGCACCTCGTGCTTCGCGGCGTGCATGCGCTCATGCGGTTGGGCGAAGGGGAGAGGGAGTGAGGGGAAGAAGGGGGGAGAGGGCTTGTCGGAAGCGCTCTCTTCACCTTCAAACTTTCTCACCGTCAGTCCTCTTCTTCCGCCGCTTCTCGCTTCGCTTCTTCGGAGGCAGGAACCATCGTGAGCGTGTGCGTCTTGGTCGCTTCGTCGTAGGTGCTGGCCTCCTCGTCGAGCTCGAAGCCGGCGATGGGATCCCACTCCTCGGTATCCTCGAGGTCTTCGAGCGTCTCGCGCACGATGTGGTTGACGAACTGGCCCTGGAGCGCCAGCCGGTCTTCGCCGGTCGGCTCCTCGCCGTCCTCGTCGAGGAGGCGCACCTGCGCGCGCTCTTCGTAGGTGTGCTCGTTGTTCCAGACCTCGCGCAGCCGCTCCGGCAGAAAGTCCCACACGAAGCGCCCGTCGAGCGTCTCGTTGAGCGCCGGGCTGAGGTGCGGACGCCAGAAGGCCCCCACGTCGCCGATGTCCGGCAGCGTGCCGTCCATGCGCAGGTGATAGTTGGGCACCAGGTCGTCCGGGCGCAGCAGGCCGAAGAGCCCGCTGAAGATGACGCCGTTTTCGAGCATGCGCCGCTGCGCGCCGGTCGGCAGGTCCGCAAAGTCGGTAGCGGAGTAGAGCGCGCCCGGGCTGTACCGGTCGAGGGCCGACATCAGCGGGGCGTCGTAGATTTCCTCGTTGACGCGCACGGCCTCTTCCAGCTCGAAGCCCTCCAGCTCGGGAAACAGCTCATCCGGGTCGTCCGCTTCGTCGATGGCGGACTGAAGCGCGTCGATGAGCTCGCGGCGCTTGGAGTTGAGGCTGCTGAAGTAGTTGAACGTGTTCGACGTGCGATAGTCGAACATGTCGGGGGCGAAGGGATTGCCGCCGGGCTGTTTGTTGTTGGAGGGGGGCAGGAGAACGACGAAATTGGGCATACGAAAAAGGGATTGAAGAAAAAGCGGCCGCCGGGTGAGAAGCGCCGCGCGCGTGGGGTTTTTCTACTACTCCAACTTCTTGAGCAGTTCGTCGATGTCTTCGCGGATGAGCTTGGCTCGCACCTCGGCGTCTTCGACGAGGGCGTCACCGCTGCGGCGGGCGTCGCCGTTTTCCGCGCCGGAGGAGCGGAGCCAGTCTTCGATGACGACTCCTGCGCGCAGAGCGGCGTTTTCGAACTGGTAGATGAGGCGACGCCGCGTTTTCTTGCCCTTTTGAGGAGCCACCAGCAGGCCCGCGGTCAGCCCCAGCGCTCCGCCGGCCAGTGCGCCGATCACCCCGTCGCGAATGGTTCGAGCCATGTCGTTCATGTCACCCTTTCGTTTGTGGTACGTGTTCGTTTGTTGTACGTGCGAGGAAAAGGCGACCGGACGGCCACCGGGCCCTCGTCTTCTTCTTGATGGAATGCAACGAGGTTCGCCTCGGGACGTTTAGAAACCTACCCTACGGAACGCCTTTTTTGCAAATGCCTTTCGCTGCGCCAGCTTCGCGTTCACGGCCCCGGCCCACAGGAGCGCGAAAGCACTGGCATTCGGAGACGGTTACGCTTACATTGATCTGACGGGGGTCCCACGTACGGTCCGTGGCGTCCATCCTGCTGGTCTTGCCGGGACCGCCGGCGCGCGTTGCCCGCTGCGTTCACGCTTCTTCTAAGGTCGCCCTTTGCTCAAAGGCCGTCCCCATGCCGAAGTCTCGCTTTTCCCTTCAGCACCGCGAAGGGTTCTCCTACCTCGACGAAGGGCCGTCCCGACCGGACGCGCCGCCGCTGCTTTTGCTGCACGGCATGCTCGGGGACCTGAGCAACTGGGACGCGACCATCGACGCCTTTTCCGAGGCGGGCTACCGCGTGCTCGTTCCCGTGCTGCCGGTCTACGACCTCCCGATGGACGATACGAGCGTCGGGGGGCTGGCGCGCCACGCCCGGCGCTTCGTCGAGATGATGGACGCCGACGCAGTCGTGCCGGTGGGCAACTCGCTGGGCGGGCAGGTGGCGCTTCTTTACGCGCTGCACGCCCCCGGCGCGGTCGCCGCCATGATTCTTTCCGGCTCGTCGGGCATATATGAAGAGCGCATGGAGGCGGGAATCATGCGCCGCGACAGCCGCGACTTCATCCGCGAGCGTGCCGCCGTCACCTTCTACGACGACGTGCATGTCACCGACGAGCTGGTCGAGGAAATGTACGAACTGGTCAACGACCGCGAGCGCGCGGTGCGCCTCATTCGCATGGCGCGCTCGACGAAGCAAGACACCGTCACCGAGCAGCTGTCGCGCCTGACCGGGCTGCCGACGTTGCTGGTGTGGGGGTGCGACGATGTCATCACGCCGCCCGACGTGGCCGAGGAGTTTCGGCGTCGCCTCCCGCAGGCGCAGCTTCACTTCATCGACAAGTGCGGCCACGCCCCCATGATCGAGCGCCCGGAGGAGTTCAACCGGCTGGCGCTCGACTTCCTGGCCCAAACGCTCGGCCCGTCGGAGCAACAGGTGCCACGCGAGCCGCACCGCCGCTGACTATTCGTGCGCTTTTTCGCGCATCGGCGTTGTACAATCGCCTGTACAGTCTGGGGGACAGTCTGTACGATGTGAGGCACGGCGTGGCAAAATGACACACGCTCTCGAAGACCGGGACGCTCGGGGCGTGCGTGGGAAGCTACTGTTGAGGGGCGCTCCAGTACCATTGAGCGTTGCCGCAGGGCCGTTGAGCGAGAGGGCAGGTGCACCTGCCCCGGCTGGCACGCCGGTTGCTCGACAATATAGGCGCGACTCCGGGACACATCTTTTACTCGGAGTCGCGAGGTGCATGACTACGCACCGCGGATGGCCACCGCAGCACCGGGCCGGCGTGTTTTTGGGTGAGCGCGCCGGCCCGGATTTTTTTATCTATCCGCTTCTTGAAGTGGCGTGCAGGAGTGCTTTTCGCGGCTTTCAAACCCGCAGGGCGGAGGCCCCGGGAACAGTGCCTAGGGCGAAGCGTCCAACGAAGACGCCCAGACGGTGACGCCCGAAGGGCTGTTCTTCACACATTCTGGGGAT
>PXTR01000062.1 GCA_003023245.1 Bacteroidetes bacterium QS_8_68_15
GGCGAGCGAGAGGATCAGCCACGTCCCGCCGGCGGAGAAGGCCAGCGCGAACAAGATCGAGCCGATCACCAGTGCGCGCGAGGCGTTCCGGCCGAGTGGAAGCGGGCCGGAGACGGTCTGGTCGGGACCTGGTTCGGACGAGTGAGCATCGTCAGGCATGGGCGTCTGCACTTTTGCTTCTTTTCGAGCAAGGGCCGCTTGTTCGCGGTTGCGTTCGGCTTCTTTCCGCCGGAACGGTAAAATGCCTTGCGGTGCGCGCGGGTCCTTGCGGGATCGGTCGGAGATGGACTGCTGGAGGCGCCGGCCGGGGTTCGCGTGCGGCTACGTTTTCCCAGACGCCTTCGAGCGGCTTTCGGATCCGGAGCACTCTTGACACGTTCTTGAAACTTTTGCGCAGCACCCCTGTTGAGATGGAGCTAAAAAACGAGACACAACGCTGAGATGGAAAGCGACGCGTCCGCTCTCGACGACAGCGACCGCCTCGACGACACCTCCGCCGAGGAGGAAGGCGACCTGCGCCGGCGCATCCTCGACGGGGCGCGCCACCTGCTGGTGCGCGGCGGCTACCAGAACCTGTCGATGCGGCGCCTCGCGCGGGCCATCGGGTACAGCGCGACGAGCATCTACCTGCACTTTGAGAGCAAAGACGATCTCTTCCACGCGCTCATCGACGAAGGGATGGAGCGGCTGCACGCCCGCCTCCGCGAGGCCGCCGACGGCGCGTCTGACCCGCGCGTCCAACTCGAAGCGCTCTGCCGCGCCTTCGTCCGGTTCGGGCTGGACAACCCCGAGTACTACGAGGTCATGTTTCTGCTGCGCCCCGACACGATGGAGCGCTACCCGCCGGAGAACTACCGCCGCGCGCGCCGCAACCTCGATCTCGTGCAGGAGCTTCTGCGAAAGGGCGCCGACGGCGGGCCGTTCGCCGTTTCCGATCCGCTGGAAGCAGCCAGCGCGCTCTGGGCGTCGCTTCACGGCACGGTGTCGCTGCTGCTGGCGCGTCGCATCGACGCTCGCCTCGAAGCCGACACGCTCGTGGAGACGTCCGTACAGCAGGCGCTTCGGGGCGTGGCGGCGCGGTAGACTGATGCGTGAAACGTGATGCGTGATGACAGTAGCTCCCGCCGTCTTCGCTTCGATGCTACCGGCGAAACCCATTCGGAAAGCACTGACGCTCGAATTCTCGTTCCACGTCCGTAGATAGCAACCTCACGCAACACGCATTACGCATCACTCCTACGCATCACTCCGCCCATGCAAGTCAAGCAATCCGGCGAAAGCCAAGTCCACACCGCCCCGGCCGGCGTCGAGGGCGAGGACATCCGCGGCCAGACGTTGCTCGACCTGCTCTACGAGTCGTTCGAGCGGTACGACAACCCGCGCGCCTTCAACCAGCCGACCGCCGGCCACGGCAGCGATGGCGAAGAGCAACTCGAATGGCGCGCGTACTCCTCCGACGAGTTTCGCACGCAGGCCGAGGAGGCGGCACTGGGCCTCTTGGAAATCGGATTGGAGCGCGGTGCGCGCGTCGGCCTCTTTCTGGAGAGCGACGTCTACTTCTGCCTCGCCGACGCCGCCTGCCTGATCAGCGGCATGGTCGACGTGCCCGTCTACCTCACGCACCAGCCCGAGCAGGTGTCCTACGTCCTCGACCACGCTGAGACCGAGGCGCTCTTCGTGGCCGCCCCGGAGCATCTGGAAAAAGTGGGCCCGCTGCTGGACGAACTGGAGCGCATCGAGACGATTATTCTCGCGCAGGGCGACCGGAGCGAAGCGGACGCCGAGCTGCCGGAGCGCGTGGACGTGCTGACGTTCGAGATGCTCCGCGAGCGCGGCCGGGAGCGCCGGAAAGAGGCGGGAGACGGCGAGAACGAAATCGCGTCGCTGCGCGAAAAGGTCGATCCCGGCGACTTGGCGACGCTCATCTACACCAGCGGCACGACGGGGCAGCCGAAGGGCGTCATGTTGACCCACGACAACATCGCCTCCAACGCGCTCACGTCGCTCTCGTGCTTCACCGGCTACGAGGCGGGCGCGGGGGCCGAGGTGGCGCTCTCTTTTCTGCCGCTGACGCACATCTACGCCCGCACGCTCGACTACTACGGCTACCTTTCGAAGGGCACGAGCGTCTACTTTTGCGATCCCGACGACCTCTCCGACGCGCTTCAGGCCGTGCGCCCGACGGTCTTCAACACCGTGCCGCGTCTCTTGGAAAAGGTCTACGGAAGCATCGAGGAAAAGACCAAGAGCGCCGAGGGGATTCAGAAGATGATTGGCACGTGGGCGCTGGACCTGGCGAAGCAGTATCGCATCGGCGAGGAGCCGTCGCTGGTGTACCGCGTGCAGCAGATGGTGGCCGACGCGCTGGTGTACAACAAGTGGCGCGAGGCGCTGGGGGGCCGCCTCAAGTACGCCACCGTCGGCGGGGCCGCGCTCAATCCCGATCTGGCCAACACGTTCGCCGCCGCCGGCATCCGGCTGGTGCAGGGCTACGGCCTCACCGAGACGAGCCCCGTCATCAGCTTCAACCGGCCGGACCGCAACCGCGCCGGCACCGTCGGCGAGCCGCTGCCGGGCGTGGAGGTCAAAATCGCCGAGGACGGCGAGATTCTCACGCGCGGGCCGCACGTGATGCAGGGCTACTACAAAGACGACGAGGAGACCGAGCAGTCCTTCACCGAGGAGGGCTTCTTTCGCACTGGCGACGTGGGCGAGATGGATGGCACGCACCTGAAGATCACCGACCGCAAAAAGGCGCTCTTCAAGCTCTCGACGGGCAAGTACGTCGTGCCCTCGCCGCTGGAAAACCGCCTGGCGACCTCCAACATGGTAGAGCAGACCGTCGTGGTGGGCAGCGGGCACAAGTACTGCGCCGCGCTGATTTTTCCGAATGAGGAAGCCGTGCGCTCCTTTGCAGAAAAGCAGGGCGTCGGCGGCGGGCAGCCCTTTCGCGAGATCATCCAGTCGCAGGTCGTGATCGACGAGTTTCAGCGCCTCGTCGACGAGGCCAACGCCGGGATGGCCCCCTGGTCGCAGATCAAGCGCTTCACGCTCGTCCCCGAGGAGATCAGCGTCGAAAACGGCCTGCTGACGCCCTCGATGAAGGTGAAGCGCTCGCAGGTGGAACGGACCTACGACGGCGAAATCGACCGCCTCTACGAGATGGCCGAGGCGGAAGAGGAGAAGGGCGGCGAGCGCGTGCGCGTGTCGTGAGCGGCGTTGAAAACGGGCGGCCCGTCCCGTAGACTGAAACGGTACGCGGCGTTCGAGACCGCGCCTCTTCCTATGACGGCTCGCCTTCCGCGTGAGCGACCTTCTCTTCTCCATTGCGCGCTGGTTGGTGGTGGCCCTCGGCCTCTCGATGGTCGGCGGGACGGTGCTGAGCTGGAGGCGTTCGCCGCACTGGTTCATTCGCGGGTGGGACTTTCCGCGCGTGCAGATCGTGTGCCTGGCGGGGCTGAGCGCGGTGCTCTACAAGGCGTTTTTCTCGTACGACACGTGGCTGGAGTGGGGCTTCGTGGGCCTCTGCGCGGCGTGTGCAGGGTGGCAGTTCTACCGCATCTTTCCCTACGTCCCGTTTGCGCCGAAGCACGTCGAGGAAACGACCGAGCCGGCGGACGCGCCTTCCAGCCTGCGGCTCGTGGCGTCCAATGTGCTCAAGGAAAACGAGCAGCACGCGCGCTGGTTGGAGGTCGTTCGCGGGACCGATCCCGACCTCATTCTGGCCGTGGAAGTGAACGAGCGATGGGACGACGTGATCGCCGACGCGCTGGGGGACGCGTATCCCTATCAGGTGCGCTACCCGCAGGACAACTACTACGGCATGGTGCTCTACTCGCGCCTCGAGCTGGTCGACCCGGAGCTGCGCTTCATCGTGCAGGACGACGTGCCGTCGATCCACACTGGCGTGGAGCTGCGGTGCGGGCGGCGCATCTACCTGCACGGGGTGCACCCGCGCCCGCCCGAGCCGCTGCGCGACGAAGATGCCACCGCGCGCGACGCCGAGGTCGTCATCGTGGGACGCGAGATCGAAGCGGAGGCCGAAGACGAGCAGCGCCCGGTCGTTGTGGCCGGGGACTTCAACGACGTGGCCTGGTCGCACACCTCAAAGCTCTTTCAGCACGTGAGCCACCTGCTGGACCCACGCAAGGGGCGCGGCTTTTTCAATACCTTCGATGCGCGCTACCCGCTCTTGCGCTTCCCGCTCGATCACGTCTTTCACTCCAACCACTTTAAGCTCATCAATCTGGAGTTGCTGCCGTTCGTGGGGTCGGACCACTTTCCCGTCTCCATCACGCTGAACTACGAGCCGAGCGCGCCCGTCGACCAGCCTGAGCCGCAGAAGCGTGACACCGACGAGGAGGAGGCGCAGGAAAAAGTCCAGCGCGCCGCCGAGGAAAACAGGGAGGAGACGGTGATGCGAAACGAGGGCGCGCACCCGCAGCGCGAAGCGCCCGCGCACCCCGACCTCAACGAAGAGCCGGCCTCGACGGAAGACAACATCTCGCCGGAACCGGAAGACGACATCTCGTCGGAAGACGACGACGAGGAGGACGCGCCTCGCCCGTGAGCAGTGCGCGTGCTCCGCCCTGCCGCCGACTTTCCTTCGAACCAACATTCCCCGCGCAGCGGTCATGGATGAAGACGCCTCGGCTCGTGAGCGCGCCGCCTACCTGGGGAAGAAGACGCGCGCGTACCTGGTGCACGTCTACACCGCCGGCGGGGGGGCCTTCGCCTTCCTGGCGGCCGCTGAGATCGCCTCGGGCGGGTCGGCAGCCGGCACGTCCGTTCCCAACGACACCCCCGACCCACAGTGGGTCTTCCTCTGGCTCCTCATCGCCGGCGTCATCGACGCCACCGACGGGCCGCTCGCGCGCCGCTGGAACGTGAAGGTGCGCGCCCCGCGCATCGGCGGCGACGTGATTGACGACATCGTTGACTACCTCACGTTCACGTTTCTGCCGCTGCTTCTGGTGTGGCGCATGGGGTGGCTGCCCGCGCCGGTGGGCCTGTGGGTGTGCGTGGCGATGGTGGTGAGCCTGCTGGGATTCGCCAACATTGCTGCGAAGCAGACGGAGGGAGGTTTCTTCCGGGGCTTTCCGTCGTACTGGAACATCGTGGCTTTCTACATCGGCCTGCTGGCCGAAAACTACCCCTGGGGCGAAATGGCGTCGCTGGTGGTGCTGCTGGTGCTGTCGGTGCTCACGCTCGCGCCGGTGCGCTTTCTCTACCCCAACCGCACCGAGCCGCCGTGGCGCGCGGTCGTCATCTGGGGCGCAGTGGGCTGGACGGTCCTGCTTCTGGTGATGCTGATGACGTACCCGAATCTGCCGGGCTGGGCGACGGGGTGGCTGCTGCCGCTCTCGCTGGGGTACCCGGCGTTTTACTTCGGGCTTTCGTTTTACCTCGACGTGCGGAGCCGCGGGACGTGACGCGAGTTGCGGGACGGCGGAGCCTTCACCGAAGCAGCGCCTTCGGCCAACCCGTTCCATAGCAAAGCCCCGCTCGGCGTGGGGCCAGGCGGGGCGCTGATCAAAAAAGCAGTACGCTCGGAAGGATTCGAACCCTCGACCTTCGGTACCGGAAACCGACGCTCTGTCCGACTGAGCTACGAGCGCGTGTGCATCCGGTGATAGGCGCTCGCCGAGGAGAGGTTCCGAGGTCGCCGGGAAGGCGGGGAGGGGCGTCCCGGCAAACGGGTGAGCCGAAAGGGTGAAAAGCGTGGAAGCCGACGGGGAAAAGTTGGGCGAAAAGAACGTCGGT
>PXTR01000063.1:0-4257 GCA_003023245.1 Bacteroidetes bacterium QS_8_68_15
CGCGGGGCAGGTTCCTCGCGTTGCTGCCCGCGTCGTTCTTTCGCGTCGGCCTTTTCCTCGTCCCGGCGAGCGGGGTTCGGCTCGCCGGGGTCTTCGTCGAGGTGCTCCGAGCCGATCCACGTGATGACGACGATGAAGACGAAACCGACGGCGCAGAGCGCGACGGGGCTCCAGAGCGGGTCGCCGGGGGAGAGGAGTTCGCGCGTCTCGGTCTGCCACGGCCAGAGCGCGCGCAGTGCGCCGGCCATCAGCCCGGTCAGCGCCGCCATCGTGGCGTCGTGGTAGTGTTCGAGAAACCAGTCCAGGACCTTCGAAAAGGCCCCCAGCCCGAATACGGCCCCGCCCACGAAGACCGCTGCGTAGAGCAGATCGCCGCTCGCAGCGTGGCTGAGGGTCGCCTCGCGCACCCCGGTCGCGCCCAGCACCCGCTCGAAGACGTTCTTGAAGTGCTCCAGGCTGACTTCGTAGACGCCGAAGGCGTGCAGCAGGTACGCCCCGCTGACGCCCGGCAGGATCATCGCGCAGATCGCCACGGAGGCCGAAAAGAAGACGCGTACCAGTGACGGCGCTTCGGCGGACTGCTGCGGGAGGCCGACCAGGACGTACGCCGCCACCGCGAACGCGACCACCAGCGCGGCGTACCCCGCTTTCGGCGTGCGGATGCGCAGCCACGGAATGGCGACCGACGCGGCCACGAGCCCGAAGAAGAGGCCGCGCATCTGCTCGGGGTAGCGCTCCAGCAAGACGGGAATCACGACCATCGCCGCGGCAAAGGCGACCAGGATGCCCGCCGCCAGCGGGAGCACGAGGCGCCACTCCACCTCCCGGAAGTGCTGCCGGCGCTCCTCCGCGTCGAAGCGCACCGTCGCCACCGCCAGCGACACGAAGCTGCTGATCGAGTCGATCAGGCGGCGGTAGATGCCCACGATCAGCGCCATCGTCCCACCGCTGACGCCGGGAATGGCGTCCGATCCGCCCATCAGCAGGCCCTGCGCGAAGTGTGTGAGGCTGGACATGAGGGCGAGGGTGAGAACATACGAGGGGGAGAAGGAAGGAAGGAGCGACCGCCGGGCAAGAACGTTCCTCTTCAAACGCTCCTTCCTCCCTTCTTTCCTTCTCACTTAATCCAGCCCGAGGCGTCGGCGCGCGTGGGGGTCGTCGGCCAGCTCGGGGTAGAGGCGCTGGAGGTCGGCGCGCAGGTCGTCGTCGAGGTTCAGGGCGGTGCGCAGTGAGCGCAGGCCGGCGTCGGGGCGGCCCGTGGCGAAGAAGGCCTTCGCCTGGCGGAAGTGCACGTCGGCGCTCTGCGGTTCGCGCTGGAGCACCGCGTGGTAGGTTTCGAGGGCGTCGGCGGGACGCTGGAGGGCGTAGAGCGTTTCGGCGCGGCCCAGAAGCGCCTCGGCAGCGCCGCCGCCGGAGTCGAGGTCGGCGGCGGTGGCGTAGGCGCTCAAGGCCTCGTCGAAGCGTTCGAGCCGGTAGGCGCAGTCGGCGCGGGCGTGGTGGTAGGCCGCGCGCTCCGGTTCCTCGTCGAGCGCGTGGTCGAGGGCCTCGAGGGCCTCCTCGGGGCGGCCGGCGGCGTCGAGGCAGCAGCCCAGGCCGTACCAGGCGTCGGCATAGGCCGGTTCCTCGTCGAGCGCGCGGCGGTAGTAGGAAAGCGCCTCTTCGTAGGCGCCGCGTTCTTCGTGCGCGAGGGCGATGTTGTAGGCGGTCGCCGCGTCGCGCCCTTCCAGCTCCAGGACGGCCTCGTAGCTTGCGATGGCCTCGTCGAGGCGCCCCAGGTTGGCCAGCGCGTTGCCCCGGTTGTAGTGCGCCGAGGCAAACTCCTCGTCGATCACGAGGGCCATGTCGTAGGAGTCGGCCGCCTCTTCGTAGCGCCCCAGGCGGTTGAGCACGATGCCGCGGTTGTACCAGGCGTCCGGCGAGTAGGGAGCTTCGTCGATGTGGCGTTCGTAGCAGTCGGCGCTCTCTTCGTTGCGCCCGAGGCGGTCGTAGCAGTAGCCCAGCTCGTACCAGGCCTCCGGGTGCTCCGGATGGGTGTCCACGCAGCGCTCGAAGGCGCCGGCGGCCTCCTCGAGCCGGCCGGCGCGCTCGAGGGTGACGCCCCGGTTGAAGAGCACGTCGGGACGGCCGGGGCTGAGCGAAAGCGCCTCGTCGTAGGCGTCGAGCGCGTCCTCGAAGCGCCCGAGGCGATCGAGCGCGACGCCCCGGTTGGTGAGTGTCTCGGGGTCAGCGGGGCTGAGTTCGAGGGCCGCGTCGTAGGCGTCGAGCGCGTCCTCGTGGCGACCCAGCGCGCTCAACAGCAGGCCGCGCCGCACGTGCACGTCCGAGGTGAAGGGCTGCGTCTCGGCCAGGCGCTCCATCACGCCGAGCGCGTCCTCGAAGCGCTCTTCGTCGAAGTAGTAGGCGGCCAGGTCTTCCAGCGCGGCGGAGTCGAGGTACTGCTCGCCCTCGCTTTCGTAGGCGTCGATCAGCTCGGTGAGGCGCGCCCGACGGGCGGGGTCGTCGAAATCATCGGAATCCTCGAAGCCGAAGTCGAACGTGCTCATGAGCGCCGCGCGCAGGTTTTTCTTCGGAAAAAAAGAAGGCGAAGAAGCAAGCAGGAGAGCGACGAACGAAGCGGCGGCTGCTCCTGCGATCCTCCCCGCCCGAATGAATCCTCCCCGCCCGAACGAGAGGAGCCGGAATGATTCGATAATGATCTGATCGGTATAATAACGGCGGCGCGGGGCGACTTGCAAAACGGGACGGCGGGACGGAGACCCGCTTTTCACGTTTTTTTGGGCGGGGTTTTTCGCGTTGCGTATTTCGCAAGGAAAGCAACCCGCCTCACGGTTTGCGCTGTCGCAGCGTGTCGAGGCGTACCTCCACGCGGCGGCTCTGCTCGTCGGGCAGGCGCGTGCCCTCGGGCGGGAGCAGTTCGGCCTGTACCGAGCGGTCGGGGGCCGCGCGCAGCGAGTCGAGCGCGACGGCCTGGGTCAGAACGCCCTCCGGCGGCGTAGGAGCGCCCTCGCCGCGCGGTACCATCAAGTTCACCGAGTCGGGGTCGGCGCGCAGGCGGAGGGAGTCCGGCAGCGGGCCGGTGCTGGACTGCGGACGCACCGGCAGGCGCAGGCGGCGCAGGCGATGCGCCATGACGTTGACGTTGGGCGGGCGGGCCGCTTGCAGGTTCAGGCCGCCGGGCAGGTCGAGGTTGCTTTCGCTGATGAGAAGCTGGTTGGCCCCTTTCTCCAGCTCGCTTAGCGGGAAGGAGACGCTCAGCTCCGAGGCTTCGACGAGACGAAACGCCCGCTCCGACCCCGAGAGCGTCACGTTCACTTCTGCGGGGCGGGGCTCACCGATCATCCAGGTCGGCTCGACGTTGCGGAAGGCCACCGGCAGCTTCATGGTGCGTTGCTCCGTGCCGCCGTATCCGTAGGCGAAGGTCATCCACAGCAGGCTCGCCAGCGTCAGCGAGAGCAGGGCCGTCTGCACGCTCGCGCCGCTGTACCAGCGCTGCTGCTCGGGCTCCTCATAGTGTTCGTTCCAGAACCGCCCGAGGCGCTCGCGCAACGTGCTGGTGGAGTCCATTTCCACGAGCTGCCCGCCCTCGGCGACGCTGATCGCGCCGCGCTCCTCGGAGACGACGATCACGAAGGCGTCGGACTTCTCGGCGAGCCCGAGGGCGGCGGCATGGCGCGTACCCCCTGCGCGGCTGGACTCCGGCAGGTCTGCCGCCAGCGGCAGGTGCGTGCCGAAGCGCACGGCGCGGTCGTCTTCGATGAGGAGGGCCCCGTCGTGGCCGTCGGTGTCTTCGTGGAAGATGCTCTCCAGCAGCGGCAGGCTCAGGCGCCCGCCCAGTTCCACACCGCCCTGGGTGACGCCCTCCCACGAGTCGCGCCCGCGAACGGCCAGGAGCGCCCCGGTGCGATGCTCGGCCAGGTGCCTGGCCGCCTCGGTGATGAGGTCGATGGTCTGCTCGCTCCGGCCCGAGGCGGCGGGAACGCGGAAAGAAAGCGATCCCACGCGGTCGATCATGCGGCGGATCTCCGCCTGAAACAGCACCACCGAGGCGACCAGAAAGGCAATAAAGAGCACCCCCAGAAGCTGCTCGACGAGGTACATCGAGAAGGCCTCGGCCAGGAGGTACACCGCTGCGAACAAAACGCCCACCACCGCTAGGCGCCAAGTGGTGCCGGGCCGGGTGTCTCGCCGAACTACCGTGAAGAAGACGTGCAGAAACGCGGCTACCAGAAGCACGTCGAGCGCATCGGCGGGGCGCAC
>PXTR01000063.1:4334-9509 GCA_003023245.1 Bacteroidetes bacterium QS_8_68_15
GTCGTCATCGGCGGGAAGTCGTCATCGGCGGGAAGTCGTCATCGGCGGGTAGTCGTCATCGGCGGGAAGCGGTCCGTTTGTCCAGCCAGTAGTCATTTTTGTCCCAACGCCGCCCGCGCGCCTCGCGTTTCCGCTCGCCCGCTTTTCAAATCGTCCGTTCTCCTGCATCGAGAGAATTCCGGAACAACCCCCTGTAATTTCTTATTGTAAAAGCTTCACTATTTACCCTTTCTTTTTCGCCGTCTCATGTACAGCACGGAAGGAATCGAAGCCGTCGCCACGATCACCGAACTCCGCTCGAACACCTCGGATTTAGTCGAGCGCGCCAAAGAACTGGAGCGCGGCATTTTGATACAGAAAAATAACGAGCCGTATGCTGTGCTACTTAGCTACGATCAGTACAAGGAAATGACGAACGGTGAGGAGGGGGAGTAAAACGTATTGCGTAAAACGTATTGCGCAAGGTAGCCGGTGTACGAACGGTGAAAGCGAATGCGAGCAGCCAACGCTTTCGGATTGGCGTCTGCTGGCACATCTCTAATCGCAAGCGCGTCAGCGTGCTGTCAATTACGCAATACGCGATACGTTTTTCGCACCGTTGCTTGCGGGGCGGCCCTTTTCCCTCCTTCGATTTCGAGCGCGGCGTCACGCTTTCAGCCGCTGAAGGCGACGGGCGGCCTCGCGGCGGTCCATCCGGCGGAAGCGCTCCGGCAGCATCGAGCGGCGCGTGCATTCGAGCGCGGCGGCCAGCTTCTGCAATTCGATCTCGTCGGGGTAGGTCGGTGGGGCGAAGTCGTCGGTGGCGGCCCGAAGATGCGCGGGCGTCACGGCGGGGGCCTCGTCGGCGCTCGCCTCGGCGGCGGCGCGGAACTTGGCGCGCGTGAGGAGGGCTTCGAGGTCGGCGCCGCTGAGGGTGCTGTGCTCTGGGTCGAGGAGCGCGTCGGGCATCTCCGTCGCCGACAGGTGCTCCTCCAGCCCGGTGCGGCGCATCATCACGCGCAGTAGCTCTTCGCGGCCGGCGCGCGTGGAAGGGTAGAAGAGCGCCAGGTGCTCCTCGGCGCGGCCCTGGCGCTTGAGATCGACGGGCACGAGGTCCGGCCGGGCGGTGACGAGGAAAAACAGGATGCGTCCCCGGTGCGCCGGCCGGCTCATGAACGCGGCGATGCGCCCGAAGACGCGCTTCGAGGTGCCCGCGTCGCCGCCGGCCTCGCGCGTGCCGAGCGCGGTGTCGGCTTCGTCGATCATCACGGCTACCGGGGCCATCGCCTCCAGGAGGTCGAAGACACGCTCGAGGTTGCCCTCGGTGACGCCCTGCCACTGCGACCGGAAGTTCTTGAGCTCGACCATCGGCACGCCCAGCTCGCCGGCGAAGCAGTTGACGAGAAAGGTCTTGCCGGTGCCCACGGGTCCGCTCACGAGGTAGCCCATCGGCAGCACGTCGCGGCGGCCGGCGCGCAGGGCCTTCGCCGCGTCGCGCAGGTGGTCCTTCGCTTCGGCGTGGCCGGCGACGGCGTCGAGGCCGGTGTCCGACTCGACGAAGCCCAGCAGGCCCTGCGCCTCCGCCTCGATGAGTTCTTTTTTCTGCGCGGAGAGGCGCTCGCGGGTGAGCCGCCGGCGGTTTTCGAGCACGTCGCCGAGGAGCGTACCCAGCGCGACGTACGTCAGCCCGGCGGTCTGCGCGGACAGCTCGGCAGGGGCCACGTCGGAGCGCTCGGCGAAGTCGTCCGCGCGGTCTTCGCTGCCGGAGAGGCACCGGTCGAGGTAGGCGCGGCGCTCCTTCTCATCAGGGAGCGGGACGTGGATCGCCGCGCTGCGGGCGCTGGCGGTGAGCGGGCGGCTAATCTGGCCGAGGCTCTCGGTGAGGAGGCAGACGGTGAAGTCGTTTTCCAGAAAGAGCGGTTCGCGCGCCCACTTTTGCAGGAAGATGCGCGCGCGCCGGTCCTCGGGGCCGTGGAGGGCGGCGTCGGCGGCGGGGGCGACCGTCTCGGCGTAGTCGATGATGCAGGCGATGCGCCGGCCCTTCGCGAGGCGTAGGCGAAAGTAGTGCTCCAGCAGCGCAAAGGCGGCTCCCGGCGCGGTGGGCAGATCCCCGGCGCGGGCGGTGCCGTGAAAGGCGTCGCGCCCCTCCATCGCGCGCAGGAAGTCGCGCCGCGATGCGGGCGTGGCGAACTGAAGCCCCGTCGAACGGTCGTAGAATACGACGCAGTCGCGCGCGGCGAAGAGGTCCTGGGCCAGAAAGTCGCGCAGAGCCACGTAGGTGCGCGTCTCGCCTTTGCCGTCGTCTGTCGCTGCTGCGCGGGAGGAGGGCACGAGGTCGTGCGTGTTGCCGTGCAGGATGAACTGCGCGAGCGTGCCGGTGAGGTACTTGCGCGCCAGCTCCCGCGCCCAGCCGGGGTACTCTTTCGGAGGGGAGTCCGAGGCGGAGTCGGCGTCGGTCGGCTCGTCGGGCATGGAGCGGCGGGAAGACAAGAGAGGCGGCAGCATGTTCAACCTACGCGCCGGCGACGGCGGCGAATGGATCGTGCGCCCCCTCAGCGGCGCGGACGCGGAGTTGCGGTGCGAGGCGTTCGGTCTGGGTGTGCCGGCCGAGGAACTGCACCGCCTCGAAGCGTGAGCCGTTCGGTTCGGCGCGTCACGTTGCGGGCGACCCGAGCGCGCGGCGCGCCGCCGTAAGGCCCAGGTACACCATGCCCAGCCCCAGCCCGTTGCTGACCAGCAGGTAGGTGAGCGCGAGCGCGACCTTGCCTTCGCGCAGCAGGGTGACGGCCTCCAGCCCGTAGGTCGAGAACGTGGTGAACGCTCCCAACACGCCGGTGAACACCAGCGCCCGCGTCCCCGCCGCAAACGACGCCTCCTCGCTGACCGTCCACAGCAACCCGATCAGGAAGCAGCCGGCCAAGTTGGCCGCCAGTGTGCCGTAGGGAAGCGCCTCGCCCCACGCGGCCTGCGCCGCGGCGGCGACCGCGTGGCGCATCAGCGCGCCGAGCGCGCCGCCGGCGGCGATGAGAAGCAGCTGGTAGCCGACGGCACCCATGTGCTCCGGCAGCGTTTCGCAGGAAGGCGTCGAGCAAAGCTCACGCGGCGAACTCCGCAATCGAGATCAGCGCCGACAGAATGGCGCCGATGATGATGATCGCTCCGATCGTCCAGCGCGTCTGCACGCGCATCGCCTCGTTCATCGCGTCGAGCCGCTCGTTGGTCTGGCTCTGCATGGCATCGAGGCGCTTGTTGAACGCTGTGGCTCGCTGGTCGAGCCGCTCGTTGAACTCCGTCGCTTGCTGATCGAGCCGGTTGGTGAACTCCTTCGCCCGCTGATCGAGGCGGTCGTTGAACTCCGTGGCCCGCTGATCGAGGCGGTCGTTGAACTCCGTCGCCTGCTGATCGAGGCGGTTGGTGAACTCCGTCGCCTGCTGATCGAGGCGGTCGTCGAACTTTTTCGCCTGCTGATCGAGGCGGTTGGTGAACTCCTTCGCCTGCTGATCGAGCCGGTCGTTGAACTCCTTCGCCTGCTGATCGAGCCGGTCGTTGAACTGCGCGCTCATTGCGTCGAAGCGCTTGTTCATCTCGCGGCGCATCTGGCTCATCTCTTCGCGCAGCTCGCCGATCTCGCGGCGCTGATGGCTCACCTCCTCGCCGAGGGTGTCGAGGCTTTCCTCGACCCGTTCGAGACGGGGGATCACGTCGCGCCACTCGTCGCGGGAGACGGTGCGCTGTGCGAGCACCTCGTCGAGCGTGCGGGCGACTTCGTCGGCGACGGCCTCGCCCCAAGACTCGCGCACGGCCGGAGAAAAGGTGATCGGCATGGCGGCGAGCAGAATCGACGGACGAAATGAAGCGCGGACCTGTTACGCTCCGCTGCACATCGAGTTTCTCTGCTTGCAGCGCAGCGTTTTTCTACGAGAACAGGCTCGTGTACGGAGAAACGCTCCGCCCCGCGCTTCCGCGCAAAACATAACAGAAGCATCAAAAATAGGCGCAGCGCCTCGCTCGCGCGGGCGAACGGAACGAAATTCGCTTCATGTACCAGGTGAGCGGGAAGCTCTTCGCAGATCCGTTGCAGCGCTTTCGGGCGTTGCTTTTCCTCCACAGCAACACGTCGCGCCCGCCATGACAGACCGTCGCAAATGTTTCCTTCTCGCGTTTCCGCTGGTGCTGGCCGCCGCCGCCCTCGCCCTCACGGGGTGCGCCGATCCGCAGGCCGCCGCTTCGGCCTCCTCCGGGTCGCAGGCCTCCGATTCCGCCGCCCATGCGCCGGCGCCCGACTCGCTGAAGCAAGCCACCTTCGCGGGCGGCTGCTTCTGGTGCACCGAGGCGGCGTTCCAGAAAACCGAGGGCGTGACGCGCGCGATTTCCGGCTACTCCGGCGGCACCACGCCAGACCCGACCTACGACCAGGTCGCCGCCGGCCAGACCGACTACGCCGAGGCCGTGCAGGTGACCTACGACCCCGACGAGATCGGCTACGAGCGCCTGCTCGACACCTACTGGCGTCACATGGACCCCACCGACGCGGGCGGCCAGTTCGCCGACCGCGGCAGCCAGTACCGCCCGGTGATCTTTTACCACAACGACCGCCAGCAGCGCCTGGCCCGGAAGTCGAAAACGCAACTCGCCGAAAGCGGAAAATTCTCCGAGCCCATCGTGGTAAAGCTGCAACCGATGGATCGCTTCTACGCCGCGAAAACCCACCACCAGGACTACTACAAGAAGCACCCGACCGAGTACGAGCGCTACTACGAGGGCAGCGGGCGCGGCCCCTTCGTGCGCGAGCACTGGAGTGGGGAGAAAACGTCCTCATCTGAAAAAAGCGACCCGCGCAGCGTGATGCGCGGCGCCTCGGCAGGCGGCGCCTCTTCAGCGAACGGGGCCTCCGGCCCGCAGCCGTCGAGCGCACCTCCGCAGCAGGCCGCCTCGCAGCAGGCTGCCACGCAAGCGCAGACCGCTGCGAAGACCGCGCCGCCGTGGGCGGACTTCGAGATGCCTTCCGACGAGGAGCTGCGCGCGATGCTTACGGAGATGGCCTACCACGTGACGCAGGAGGATGGCACCGAGCCGCGCGGCTACAGCGACCTCCTCGACAACAAGCGCGCCGGCATCTACGTCGACGTCGTCAGCGGGGAGCCGCTCTACTCCTCGAAGGCCAAGTTCGACAGCGGCACCGGCTGGCCCAGCTTC
>PXTR01000063.1:9541-15280 GCA_003023245.1 Bacteroidetes bacterium QS_8_68_15
GCGCCACTGCATCAACGGCGCCGCGCTGGAGTTCATCCCGGCCGACCAGCTCGAAGCGCGCGGCTACGGGCGGTACGCGGATGCCTTCAAATGATGAAGGCATGACCGCGGACGGTAGACGATGGGTTTTCGAAGTACAAGCGTTTCTGGTTGAAGGGCCGCCGTCCACGGTCCTCGGTCCACCGTCCTGAAGGCGCTACGCGCCGAAGACGTCGCCGGCGACGCGCTCGTGTAGGTCCAGTGCGTCGGCGTCGTAGAGGACGAAGCGGACGGTCCGCACGTGGTCCAGCTCCGGCAGCGTTTCGCGCACGGCCTGGAACGCGACGTGGGCGGCCTCTTCCATCGGGTAGCCGAAGGCGCCGGTCGAGAGTGCGGGGAAGGCGACCGAGACGATTTCGTGCTCGTCGGCGAGGCGGAGAGCGTCGCGGTAGCAGCGCGCCAGGAGCTCGTCGGAGGGCGCGCGGGAGCGCCCGTAAACGGGGCCGAGGGCGTGGAGGACGTGGTCGTTGGGTAGCTCGTGCGCGCCGGTGAGGACCACCTCGCCGGGCTGAATCGGCCCCATCGGACGCGCTTCCTCGGCCAGCCCGCGTCCGGCGGCGCGGTGGATGGCCCCGGCCACGCCGCCCCCGCTGATGAGCTGCGCGTTGGCAGCGTTGACGACGGCCTCGATGTCGGTTTGCGCGGCGATGTCGCCCTGCGTGAGCTGGAGCGTGACGCCGGCGTGGGTATGTTCGGTCATGGGCTTCGCGGTTTTGAGTTGCAGGTTTCGAGTTGCGGGTTGAAAGTCTTTCATCCCGCCGGCGTTCAAAGCACCCCCCGCACGCCCACACCCCGACCTGCGTGTGGAGTTTTTGCGTATTCGTCCGGTTTGGCTGGGCGTTCGTCACCTGCGTCCTGTCATTTGCCGGCCCCCCTTTTTAGAATGGTTATAAATTGACTCCCGCCCGACATTCCCTTGCGCTATGCGACGCCGTTTTTGCCTTTCCCCTCTTCCCGCTCTGCTCTCGCGCGCGGCGCTTCTGCTGCTGGTGGTGGTGTTGAGCGCCTGCGGTGACGGCCAGCAGAGTGAGCCCGAGCCGCTGACGGTGTACTCCGGGCGCAGCCAGCCGCTCGTGGACGGCCTCGTGGAACGCTTCGAGGAGCAGGCCGACTTCGAAATCCAGGTGCGCTACGGGACCGACGCGCAGCTGCTCTCCACGATTCAGGAGGAGGGCGGCCAAAGCCCGGCAGACCTGTTCTGGGCCAACACGGCCGGCGCGCTCGCCGAGGCGCAGCAGGCCGACCTCTTCACCGCGCTGCCCGACTCGCTGACGACGCGCGCGGCGGCTTTCCGCCCGAAGAGCGGACGCTGGTCGCCCGTCACGACGCGCTTTCGCACGCTCGCCTACCACACCGACGCAGTCGACACGACGGCGCTGCCGTCCTCGGTCATGGCGCTGCCGCAGCTCGCAGAAGACTTCGAAGGGCGCATCGGGTGGACGCCGACGTATTCGAGCTTCCAGGACTTCATCACGGCGATGCGCGCGATCCACGGGGAAGACACGACCTCGACGTGGCTGACGGAGATGCAGGAGCTGAACCCGAAGAGCTATTCTTCAAACACGCCGATGATTCAGGCGCTGGCCGACGGCGAGATCGACGTGGCGTTGACGAACCACTACTACGTGCTGCGCCTCAAGCACGGCGGCGCGGAGGGGGAGTATGAGGAAGAAGAGCACGACGAGGGGGAGGAGCACGAAGAGGAAGACGAGGAGTCGGCGAACCCGAATGCGCCGGTGGCGATGCACCGCTTCGCGCCGGGCAACACGGGCAACCTGGCGCTGGTAACGGGCGCGGGCGTGATGCAGCAGAGCGCCCAGCAGCAGCGCGCGCAGCAGTTTCTTCAGTTCCTGCTCTCGCCTGAGGCGCAGCAGTTCGCCGCGCAGCAGGTCAACGAATATCCCGTCACCGAGGGCGTGCAGGTCCCGCCCTACATGATGCCGGTCGACGAGGCGCTCACCCTCGGCCCCGAAGTGGACTTTCAGGAGTTGCAGGACCTCGACGAAACGCTCGCACTGATGCGGGAGACCGGGTTGCTGTGATGCGTGATTCGTGATTCGTGAGGAAGCTTGCCGACTGGGTTTGCCCGATGTGAGCGCCGGCGACGCGGGAGCGGAGCAACGCGAAGACGCGGAGACGGAACAGCGCGACGGCCCGCTCGCGCGCTTTTCCCCGAACCGCTCCCGCACTCCCGCACTCCCGCCCCCCCGCACCCTCCTCCTCTGGCTCCCCGTCGTCGCGGTGGCGGTCGGGGTGGGGCTGC
The DNA here is from genome assembly GCA_003023245.1 of Bacteroidetes bacterium QS_8_68_15. Next base: position 11,844 of record PXTR01000063.1, read on the forward strand.
CGGTCGTTTACCTGATGCTGCGCGCCCTCGAAGCGGAAACGTCGCGGCTCGGGCGGCTGGTGGTGCGCGCTCGCACGGCGCGGCTCCTGGGCCGAACGGTGCTTTTGACCGGTGGCGTGCTGGCGCTGACGACGGCGATCAGCCTGCCGCTGGCGTGGCTTACGGCGCGGACGGACCTGCCGGGGCGGCGCTTCTTTTCGCTCCTGGGCGTCTTGCCGCTGGCGGTGCCGGGCTACGTGATGGCCTACGCACTCCTGGCGGCCACGGGACCGTCGGGCATGCTGGCGGCGCTGACGGGCGGGGCCGTGGTGGGACCGTCGCTGAGCGGCTACCCGGGCGCGCTCCTGGCGCTGAGCCTGGCGACGTTTCCGTATCTCTTTCTGAACCTGCGCGCGGCGCTGCGCGGCCTCGATCCGGCGCTCGAAGAGCAGGCGCGCGCGCTGGGAATGCGGCGGATGGAGGTCTTCCGCCGCGTGGTGCTGCCGCAGCTGCGGCCCGCGCTCTTGGCCGGCGGCTTGCTCGTGGCGCTGCACGTCCTCGGCGACTTCGGCGTCGTCTCGCTGATGCGCTACGAAACGTTCAGCTACGCGCTCTACGTGCAGTACTCCGCCTCCTTCGACCGCGTCTACGCCGCCTGCCTGGCGCTGCTGCTGCTGGCGCTGACGGCGGCGGCGCTCGCGCTGGAGGCGCGCCTCTTGCGCGGGCTGCTCTACCACCGCGCCGGGGCGGGGACCTCCACTCCCCCGGCGCGGCGCGCCAAGCTGGGACGCTGGGGCCGGTGGCTCGCGTGCGGGCTGCCGCTCGGGGTGGCCCTCGTCGGCGTGGGGGTGCCGCTGGCGGCGACGGGCTTCTGGCTGGCGGAGGGCTCCTCGCTGGCCGCCGCGTCGGTGAGCGCGGGCGACCTCGCATCGGCGCTCCTCGACTCGGCCTCGGCGGCGGTGCCGGCGGCGCTCGCGGCGGCGGCGCTGGCCGTGCCGCTGGCCTACCTGTCGGTGCGCCGCCCGTCGCGCCTGACGCGCGGGGCCGAGCGGGTCGCCTACTTTGGCTACGCCACGCCGCCGCTGGCGCTGGCGCTGGCGCTGGGCTTCTTCTCGCTTCGCGCCGCGCCGGTGCTCTACCAGACGCTCGCGCTGCTGGTGGGGGCCTACGCGCTGCACTTCCTCGCCGAGGCGGTCGGGCCGGTGCGCTCGGCGCTCTATCAGGCCCCGCCGCGTCTCGAAGAGGCCGCCCGATCGCTGGGGCGCGGCCCCGTGCGTGCCTTCTTTGAGACGGTCTTTCCGCTGTTGCGGCGCGGCCTCCTGGTGAGCGTGGCATTCGTCTTCCTATCGGCTATGAAGGAACTCCCGCTCGCGCTGCTCCTTTCGCCATTGGGATTTCGCCCGCTGGCGGTTGCGGCGTGGAGCTACGCCGAAGAAGCGCTCTTCGCCCAGGCCGCCCCCTTCGCGCTGCTCATCATTGCCTTCTCCGCTGCCTTCGTCGGGCTGTTGCTTTCGCGGGAGCGATAGGTGGGGACGTTTGTACGTGTGAACGTATGGACGTGACCCTTCCACACCTCCATACTTCCACACCTCCATACCCAGAAGTGCTCCTCACCGCCGCCGGCCTTACCAAGCGCTTCGCTCCGGGCGACGCCCCGGTGGTGCAAGACGTGGACCTCGGTGTCGAAGAGGGCGAAATCTTCTCTGTCCTCGGCCCCAGCGGGTGTGGCAAGACGACCACGCTGCGTCTCCTCGCCGGCTTCGAGCGCCCCGACGCGGGCCGCGTCCAGCTCGACGGGCGCACGCTCTGCGCGGCGAAGGGAGGGCGCTTCGTGCCGCCGGAGGAGCGCGGTCTCGGGTTCGTCTTTCAAGACTACGCGCTCTTTCCGCACCTCTCGGTCCTGGAGAACGCCGCCTTCGGCCTCAAGGGGCAGCCCGACGCCGAGGAGCGCGCCCGCGAAGCGCTCGACGCGGCGGGCCTCGGCGACCTCACGGGCCGTCGCCCGCACGAGCTGAGCGGCGGGCAGCAGCAGCGCGTGGCGCTGGCGCGCACCCTTGCCGCGCGCCCGTCCGTCGTGCTGCTGGACGAACCGTTCGGCGGCCTCGACGCGCTGCTGCGCCAGGAAACGCGCGACCGCGTGCGGCGCCGCTTCAAAGACGCGGGCGCCACCGCCATTCTCGTCACGCACGACCAGCAGGAGGCGCTCTCCTTCGCCGACCGCGTGGCGGTGATGAAGGGCGGGCGCATCGAGCAGGTCGGGACGCCGGAGGAGGTGTACCATCGCCCGCGCACGCTCTTCGTCGCGCAGTTTCTGGGGCGCACGAACCTGCTTTTCTCCGAGGCGCACGGCGCAGAGGCCGAGACGCCGCTGGGCCGCCTGCGCCTCTCGCGGGAGGCGCAGGGCCAGGTGCTCCTGTCGCTGCGCCCCGAGCACCTCACGCTCGAAACGATGGAGGCGCCTGCCGGCGACGCGCCTGCCGGCACGGTCGTCCGCCGCGCGTTCAAGGGCCACGACGTGACCTACCGCGTGGCCGCCGCCTCCGATGCAGGCGGTACCGAGTACCTCGTCCACACGCCCAGCCGCGTGGCGTTCTCGGAGGGCGACCGCGTGCGCATTCGTCCGCAGGCGCCGGCGGTCGTGCTGGAACGCGGCGAACCACACGAGTCGTAGAGACGCCGGAGCGGCTCGTTCGGGGCCGGCGGGAACCTCAAGAAAGTATCTTGATATCATCTTCGCTACGGCGACACGTCTAACGACCCCGCTCGTTCTTTCGTCGCCCGAAATGGCCGGCTCGCGCTGGTCCCCTTTCTTGCGCAGAGGGCCTCTTTCCTTAAGCAACCGGTTTCTCTCCCGAGTTATGGCCTCCGATTCCGAACATCCTGACGGTTCCTCTTCTGCTGAAGACGGCGAAGTCCCCGAAGACGTTGCTTCCGAAGACGTTGCTTCCGAAGACGGCGCCTCCGAAGACGGCGCCTCCGAAGACGGCGCTTCCGAAGACGTTGCCGAGGAAACGGCTTCCGAGGAAACGGCTCCCGAAGCGCCATCGTCAGACGAAGGTCCCGCCTCCCCATCCCAGAATGGGCAGAAGGACGGCATGACCGCTGCCGAGACGGAAGAGCTCCTGGACGTGTTGCAGGACATGCGCCGCGGCGACTTCACGAGGCGCATGTCGGTCAGCGAGGGGCAGTCCGGCCAGGTCGCGCAGGCGCTCAACGACGTGATCGAGCAGAACGAGAGCCTCGTCAACGAACTGTCGCGCGTGCGCGTCAGCGTCGGCAAGCAGGGGGAGCTCGACCAACGCGTGTCGCTGCCGGGCCTTACGGGCGACTGGGTGAACGCCATGAACGCGGTCAACAATCTGATCGTGGACCTCGGCATGCCCATCAGCGCGATGCGCCGCGTGATCGACGCCGTGGGACGCGGCGACCTCTCCCAGAAGATGGACCTCGAGACGGAC
>PXTR01000064.1 GCA_003023245.1 Bacteroidetes bacterium QS_8_68_15
TTCGCCGAGGCGGGCAGGTCGCGCACGTGCCCCATCGAGGCTTCGATCTGGTAGGTGTGCCCGTCTCCGCTGAGGTAGTTGCGGATGGTGTCGGCCTTGGTGGGCGATTCGACGACGACGAGACGTTTCATGCTACTTCTTCTCGGCAGGAGGGGGTCGTTTGAAAAGCCGGATTTGCACGGGGCTGGCGTTTCGGCGTTCCGTCTGGTGCGCGGCAGGTCACGTGTTTGTGAAGCCTCCCCTTCGTACGGAGCGGCAGGGAATCCGCACTCTCTCATTTGCGTTTGGCGGCGCAGTGCAAGCACGCTTTCTCCTTGATCCCGGCCCCTTTTCCCGATGCGTCATCTGCGCTCCCCGCTCCTGCTCCTGCTCGCCGCCGCGCTGACGGTCGTTTCACTTACCGCCTGCCAGACGGCCGAAGAAACCGCCGAAGAAGCCTACGACGAGGCTTCCGAAGAACTCTCCGACCTTTTCGGCGACGAAGACGAATACTTGGCCGTCGAGATCGGCGACACCGAGGCGTCGGGCTCGGTGACGGGCGTGGCCCGCTTCGGCTACGACGACGACGACGGGGAAACCGTCGTGCAGGGCCGCGTGCAGGGTCTCGCCCCCGGGTTGCACGGTCTTCACGTGCACGAGAACGGCAGCTGCGCTATGCAGAGCGGCACGCCCGCCGGTGGAGCGGGCGGCCACTACAACCCCGACGGCACGCCCCATGGCGCGCCCGACGACGACGCCGACGAGCGTCACGTCGGCGACTTCGGCAACATCCGCGCCGACGACGACGGCGTGGCGACGTTTCAGTTCTCCTACCAGCGCGACGAGGAGGACTTCGGCGCGCTCGAAGACCGGGCGCTCATCGTCCACGGCGGACGCGACGACCTGCGCTCTCAGCCCAGCGGCGACGCCGGCGCGCGCAAGGCGTGCGGCATGGTGACCGACCCCGGCGACGTGGACGACGCGATGCTCGACGACATGGACGACGACATGTAGGACGGCGGACGACCGACGGCGGGACGCTCAACCCGAAAGGTGCCCGTGACTTGCCCCGTTTTATTGAAATGAGGCGCTCGGCCTTCGATGGTCGGGCGTCTCTTTCTTTGGGCCAAGACATTTTCTTTGGGCTAAGACATTCGCTTACGTGACGTGCTTCTTGCGGGCCGCCTCCGCCGGGTCGTCGGCGATGAGGCCGAAGTCGTGCGGGTCCTCCTCGGGCCGCTCCTCACGGCGCGGCGGCGACGCTCGACCGGCGTCGCGCTGCTGCTGCTCCAGTTGCTCGATTTTCTCGCGGAGCGGCTGCACCTCCTCGCGCACCGCGCGGCGGATCATGCGTTCGGCCTCGTCCTGCGTGAGCGCGTCGGCGGCGCCGTTTGCACCGGCGGCATCGTCGCCGCGCGCTTCGAAGACGTTGCGCACGGCCTGCGCCCCATATTTGAAGAGCAGCGCGAGCAGGATGCAACCGGCGACGATGGCCGTAACGACGACGAAGGCTTCGACGGGACCCATGGTTGGTCGAGGTTGGAAGCGGGGAAAGCGAAGGCCGCGGGGATGACGAAGCGGCTTCGGATCTCGAAAAATGGCCGTCCACGGTCTACGGTCCGTCGTCGGTCAACGAACGCCGTTTCGTTGGCCTGCTTACGCGCCAGTCGCTTCATCGTTACGCCCCAACGAAAGAAACGATCTCAGAGCCGCCCAAAGCGGTAGAGCGCGCCGGTGGTAAGCACGAAGAGGCCGCGCTCGTGCGACGCGACATCGACGACGCCCCCCTCCTCATCGTCGCTGGAAGCGCCCAGCCGCAGCGTGACGCGGCGCAGGAGCTGCCCTTCGCTGCTGAGGATGAGCACCGAGCGCGGCTTCGCCAAGAAGAGCCGTCCCCGCGAGCCGACGGCCACGGCACGCGCGCTGTCGGCGAGACCGCGAGCGCGTGCGGACAGAAAACTGCCGAAGCGGTCGTAGGTCATCACCGCCCCCCGCCCGGGATCGGCCACGTAGAGCGTGCCGCCGGGGCCCACCGCCAGGTCGACCGGGTCGCGCAGCGTGCCCGGCCCGTCGGAGAAGCCGCCGACCACGCGCACCGTCTCGCGCTGGTCTTCCCACTTGAGCACGTGCCCCTCGGCGGCGTCGAGCGCGTGGGTGGCGTCGCCGTCGGGTTCGCGCACGGCGACGGGGCGCCCGCCGCCCAGGTCGTTCGAGGCGTCGGTCTGGGCGTCGAAGACGGGGCGCGCAGGCGACGCGCCGGCGGCGGCATAGCCGCGCCCCACTGGCAGCGTCTCGAGATGGCGAAACTCCTCGGAGAAGCGCTGGATGCGCCCGTTGCCCGCGTCGGCGACGACGATGAGGAGGCCGTTAGTCGGGTCCACGTCGGCGGGGGCGTCGAACTGGCCAGCCTGCCCGCCGGGGCCGCCGAGCACGGCCTCGCGGTCGCCCGCCGGGGGCAGGCGCACGATCACCTCGCGGGCGGCGTCGGCGACGTAGACGCGGCCGCCCGGCGCTACGCCGAGGCCGCGCGCCTCCTCGAAGCGCGCCAGCGGCGCCTCGGCCGTGAGCGTCGTGTCGGGCTGCGCGGCGGCCGGCGCTGCCGCCGTCGGGCCGCGCAGCAACACGCCGCAGCCGCCCGCGGCAATGGTGGCGGCGACTGCCAGCAGCAGAACCTCCGTCGCGGACAGCGACCAAACGAGACGCATGTTCGACACGTTTTCGACGCATTCCTACCCGAAGACGCTTTTTTCCCACACCCAGCAATGCCCCTTTCGGTTCCCCCTCGTGTCCGCCGGCCGCTCCCCGTGCCGACGCCGTGAAGAATCTCGTGGCCTACCGGCGCGTATGTCCTGTTTTAGGAAAGCAAAAGCACATGGCGCCGGAGCAGATGAGCCTCCTCGCCCGACGGATGCACAGCGCGGTCGAGCCGAGCGTTTTCGCAATGCAGGCCGGCGCCCTCGCCACGGCGTTCCGCGTCGCGGGGTAGATGCACTTCCCGACAGCACAGCGAGCGCCTACCCGCAACCGCCGTCACACCGCTCAGTACGGCTTAGTACGGCCCCGCTCAGTATGCCACCGCCCGGTACTGACGCGCGTGAAAAACCCCGGGCGGCCCGTTTACTTTGTCTGATCGACTGCGTTCATGCCTTCCCCCGCCTCCACCGACACGGCCGCTACCGACTTCTCCCCTCCGGCTCCTGACGACGCGCTTCGCAACGTGCGCGTGGCGCTCATCCAAGCGCGCGACACCGCCGAGATGGAAGCGCAGGAACAGCAGTGCTTCGCCGAGCGCTGCCGGCTGCGCCCCGACCAGCTCATGAGCGTCAACCTCGCGCGCGTGCCGATGCCGGAGGAAGACCTCCTCGCCGGCGCCGACGCGCTGATGATCGGCGGGGCGGGCGAATACTCGGCGATGGACGACCCCGACTGGATGGCCGGCCTGCTGGACCTCACGCGCGAGGCGGTGCGGCGCAAGCTGCCGACCTTCGGCTCGTGCTGGGGGCACCAGATCCTCGCTCGCGCCCTTGGCGGTACGCTCGTGTTCGACTCCGAGCGCGCCGAGCTGGGCTGCTGCCCCGTCGAGCTGACCGAGGCGGCCGAGCGCGACCCGCTCCTCTGCGACTATCCGAAGCGCTTCGAAGTCAACGCCGGGCACCACGACCGCGTGACCGAGCTGCCGCCCGGCGCGGTGGAGCTGGCCTTCAACGACTCGCAGCCCTTTCAGGCGTTCCGCATCGAAGGCGCGCCCGTCTACGGCACGCAGTTTCACTCCGAGCTCAGCGCCGAGCGCGAACGCGAACGCCTCCTGGCCTACCGCGACCACTACCGCGCCGACCTGCCCGACGAGGACGACTTCCAGCGCGTGCTCGACGGCCTCGTCGACACCAGCGCCGCCGACGGACTGCTGCACGACTTCCTGCGGCACTTCGCGACGTGAGAACTGCTTTCGCTGTCGGCCACGACGTACTGTGTTTTCAGACCGGTGTAGGGGGGCACGCGCCACAGGTTCGGTAGGTACAGCCCTGCGAGTTCATGGGTGCGCTCCCGAGGCTACGCTTCCGCTCCTTCTTCCGCCGGCGCCTCCTCGTGAAGCCGCCCGTCGCGCAGGTGAAGCACGCGGTCGGCGCGGTCGGCGAGCGTCAGGTTGTGCGTCACCAGCACGAACGTCTGCTCGCGCTCGCGGCTGAGGCGCACCATCTCGTCGTGGAGGCCGCCGGCGGTCTTGGTGTCGAGGTTGCCGGTCGGCTCGTCGGCGAGGACCAGCGCCGGGGCGTTCATCAGGGCGCGGGCGACGGCTACGCGCTGCTTCTCGCCGCCGCTCAGCTCGCTGGGGCGGTGGTCGGAGCGCTCGGCGATGCCCAGCGCGTCGAGCAATTCCATCGCGCGGGGTCGGGCGTCGCGGAGCTTCTGCTGCTGGATGAGCGCGGGCATGGCGGCGTTCTCCAACGCCGTGAACTCCGGCAGCAGGTGGTGAAACTGGAAGACGAACCCGATCTCGCGGTTGCGAAAGGACGCGAGCGCCTCGTCGTCTTTCTCGAAGAGGTCCGCCCCGCGAAAGCGCACGGTGCCCGCGGTGGGCCGGTCCAGCGCGCCCAGCAGATGCAGCAGCGTAGACTTGCCCGTCCCGCTCTCCCCCACGACGGCGACCACCTCCCCGCGCGCGACGGCCATCGAGAGGCTGCTCAAGACCTCCAGTTCCTCCCCGCCGCCGGTCGGGAAGCGCTTGGTGAGGTCGTCCGCTTCGATCAGGACATTGTCGATGGTCGATTGGCAATTGGCGATTGCTTCCACCTCTGCGTTCATGCTACACCGCTTCGCATTGCTTTCCAATCGACAATCGAAATTCGACAATCGTCAATCGCCGCGTTCGATGTCGTACTTATTCAGTTTGTTGTACAGGTGGGAGCGCTGGATGCCGATGGCCTCGGCGGTCTGGCTCACGTTCCACTCGAACTCGTGGAGCTTGCGGCGGATGAAGATCTCTTCGGCGCGGTCGCGGAAGTCGCTAAAGTCCTCGTGCTCGTCGAGCAAGTCCGCGACCGCCCCGTTTCCGGCTTCCTCGCTCTGCCCATCTTCGGCGCGGTCGGGGTCCGTCCCGTCGTCAGAGGAAGCGCCGGCGGCGCCCGGGCGCACATAGCGGTCCACGTCCGCGGCGCTGATCTCGTCGGACTCGCTCATGATAAGCAGGCGCTCGACGACGTTGTGCAGCTCGCGCACGTTGCCGCGCCACTCGTAGTCTTTCATGCGCTCGAGGGCTTCCTCGGAGAAGGACTTCTGCGGCAGCCCGTTGCGCTTGACGCTCAAGGTCGCGAAGTGCTCGGTGATGAGCGGGATGTCGCTGCGGCGCTCCCGCAGCGGCGGCACGTCGATGAGGATGACGCCGAGACGGTGGTAGAGGTCTTCGCGAAACTCGCCCGCTTCGATTTCGGCCTGGAGATCCTTGTTGGTCGCCGCCACGACGCGCACGTCCACGGGAATGGCCTTGTCACCGCCCACGCGCTGGATCTTGTCTTCCTGAAGCACGCGCAGCACCTTCGCCTGCGCCGCGAGGCTCATGTCGCCGACCTCGTCGAGGAAGAGCGTGCCCTCGTGGGCCTGCTCGAATTTGCCGGTGCGCTGCTCGGTGGCGCCGGTGAAGGAGCCTTTCTCGTGGCCGAACAGCTCCGACTCGATC
>PXTR01000065.1 GCA_003023245.1 Bacteroidetes bacterium QS_8_68_15
CGAGGCCATACGTTTCGCCCCAAACCGCTCGTACGCAACGTGAGAATCATTTTCATGGGCACCCCCGAGTTCGCCGTGCCGTCGCTGCGGCTGCTTTGCTCGGAGGGCCACGCGCCGGTCGCCGTCGCCACGGGGCCGGACCGCGGGCGCGGGCGCGGCCAACAGATGCAGCCCACGCCCGTCAAGGAGGCGGCCCTCGACGAAGGGGTCGAGCGCATCCTTCAGCCGGAGTCGGTGAAAAGCGAATCCTTTGCCGAGGAGGTGGCCACGCTGGAGCCGGACGTGATCGCGGTGGCGGCGTTCAAGATTCTGCCGCCGGCGGTCTTCACATCGGCCGCGAAGGGGGCGTTCAACCTGCACAGTTCGCTCTTGCCGAAGTACCGGGGCGCCGCGCCCATCCACCGCGCCGTGATGGACGGAGCGCGGCAGACCGGCGTGACGACGTTTTTCCTGGAAGAGAGCGTGGACACCGGCGACATCATTCTCCAGCGCACTACACCCGTTGGCCCTGACGAGACGGCCGGCGCGGTGCACGACCGCCTCAAAGAAATCGGCGCGGAGGCGGTCGTCGAAACGGTGCGCCGCATCGAGGACGGCGCCGCCGAGCCTATCCCGCAGGACGACGCGGAAGCCACGCCCGCCCCCAAGCTCACCGCCGAGGACGGCGAGGTGCCGTGGGAGGCGGACGCGCAGACGGTGCACGACCACATTCGCGGCCTCTCGCCGTGGCCGGGCGCCTGGACGAAGCACGACGGCACGCGCCTGAAGCTTTACCGCAGCCGCCGCCCGGACGACGCTGCGGCCCTGCCGGAGGGCGACGCGCCCGGCACGGTGCTGGAAGCCAAGCCGGGGGCAGACGGCCGCCTCGCCGTGGCCTGCGGGGAGGGCGCGGTCGAGCTGGTCGAGGTTCAGCAGCCGGGCAAGACGGTGCTCCCGGCGTCGGACTTCCTCAACGGCTACGACCTCGCGCCCGGCGACCGGCTTGGAGGTTGAGGACGGGGGACCGTGGACGGCGGGCTTTCGGTTGGCGAATGGCGGCGTTGCGGGGCGAGCGTGCTGCTTTCCGGCGGGACGGGCGCGATGAGGCCGACGGTCATGCCCTTGCAGTGCATTGTGCCCTGCTGAAGGCCAAACACCTTCCCAGTGGCGAGAACGTCGTTTTGCCATTTCAACCGTTAGCTCGCGTTTGGCATTTCGTATTGTCATTTCTTTAAGTGTTGAAACACGTTTTTGAGTGACGGGTTATTCCGGTGCGACATTCCCTCATTCAAAAAAAGCGCTCCCCATGACCCCGTCCTCCAGCGAAACAGCGTCCGCAAGCGGTATTCGCGCCAACGTCGACGACCTGAACCAGCAGATTCTCAACGGCGAGATCCTCAGTGCTTTCGAGCAGTACTACGCCGATGACGTAGTGATGAGCGAAGTCGGCGGCGAGCCGCGCGTCGGGAAGGAAGCGAACCGCGAGTACGAAGAAGCCTTCGTCGAGGGTATCAAGGAATTTCGCGGAGCCGAGGTGCGGGGGGTGGCCGTCAACGAAGAAGAGGGCCGCGCCTACATCGAGTGGTTTATGGACTTCGATCACGAGCAGTGGGGCGACGACACGCAGCTCGAGCAGATCGCCGCGCAGCGATGGGAGGACGGCCAGATCGTGGAGGAAACCTTCTACCACGCCTGATCCGGCGCGGCCGTCTTCGCGGTCGAGTGGTAGCGTCGACCGGCCGGCTGGTCGGCGCTACGCCCGTATCTTGGCAGAGCGACGCAGGAAACGATCGTCGCAACCTGAAACGACAATGGGGGTGAGAAACGCCCAGCGCTCCCCGCCACGCGCCAAGCGCGAACGCGCGGTAAAGAAGCCGCCGGCGGCGGACCCGCATCCAGCGTCCCGGCGTTGCCATCTACGTGTGCTCTGACATTCATCTCCGACGTCCCGGATGCGCGCACTCGGCCGGCTGAACTACTTTTTCCGGCGGTACTGGTACCTGTTCGTACCGGGGCTGCTGTGCACGATGATCTCGGCGGGCTTCCGCATCGGGGTGCCGGTGATCGTGCGGCAGGCCATCGACAGCATCCCGCGCTTCACGGCGCTCGATGCGATGTTCGACGGCACCGCCGTGGGCGGCTACCTGTTCGCCTACTTCTTCGCCGCGCTGGTGCTGTTTGCGCTCGTCATCATCGCGCTCAGCCTCACGAGCGGCCTCTTTTCGTTCCTGATGCGGCGCACGGTCGTCGTGGCCTCGCGCCACATCGAGTACGACCTGCGCAACCGGCTCTACGACCACCTGCAGACGCTCTCGCCGGCGTTTTACCAGCGCTACTCGACCGGCGACGTCATCACCCGCTCCACCGACGACATCGAGAAGGTGCGCCGCTACATCGGGCCGGCGATCATGTACGCCACGCGCGCGATCGTAACCGTCGTCACCGCCGCGACGGTCATGTTCATCATCTCGCCGGAGCTGACGCTCTGGGCGCTCTTGCCGATGCCGCTGTTGGGCGTGTCGGTCTACGTCATGTCGCGCATGGTGCATCACCGCTCGGAGGCGCAGCAGAAGCAGTACGCCGCGCTCACCTCGCGGGTGCAGGAAGCGCTCGCCGGCATTCGCGTGCTCAAAGCCTACACGCGCGAGGAAAGCGAGAAGCGCGCCTTCGAGCAGGAGAGCGACCGCTACCGCGACCGCACGCTCGACCTGGCCCTCGTGGACGCCGGCTGGCGCCCGGTCTTCCTGATGCTGGTGGGCCTTTCGACGATCATCGTGGTCTGGGTGGGCGGGCGCCTCGTCGTCGAGGGCACGATTACCGTCGGCAACATCGCGGAGTACATCATCTACGTGGCGCTGATGACGTGGCCGGTCGCCTCGCTCGGGCGCGTGGTGACGATGATTCAGCGCGCCTCCGCTTCGATCAAGCGCCTCGGCTTCGTCTTCGACGAGGAACCGGATATCGCCGACACGGCGCGCACCGACCCGTCCATCGAGCAGGTCGACGGGGCAATTGCGTTCGAGAACGTGTCTTTCCGCTACGATCAAGAGACCTTCGGGCAACGCTCGCTCGAAGACGTGGTGGGCGTTTCGGAGAACGGGAGCGCGGGGGAGCGGGGGGGCGGAGGAGAGAGCAACGGGCAGGCGGTGGCGAAGGGGGAGGCGGCGGATAGCGCGCCGGAGGCGTCGCAGGCGACGGGACCGCCGACGGAAGACGATGCGCTCGACGAGGCAGAGGCTCCGCGCGAAAACGGCGATGCGGCGGCGGTTTCGGGAAATGGGCAAGCGGCCGCTGAAGGGGGCGGCAAGGCCGAGGGCGGGCCGGCGGAGAGGCGGCCGGCCGAGCAGGCAGGCGGATCGTCGAACGGCGAGGCCCCGCTGGTGCTCGACGGGGTGAGCTTTTCGCTGGAGGCGGGGCAGATGCTCGGCGTGGTGGGGCGCACCGGGGCGGGCAAGTCCACCCTCGTGGAGATGATCCCGCGCCTTTTGGATCCGTCGGAGGGGCGCGTCCGGGTCGGCGGGCGCGACGCGCGCGAGGTGCCGCTGGGGACGCTGCGCAAGAGCGTCGGCTACGTGCAGCAGGACGTGTTTCTCTTCAGCGACACGATCGCCGGCAACATCGCCTTCGGGCAGCTCGGGGCCTCCGACGAGGAAATCACCGAAGCGGCGCGCGAGGCGGACCTCTTGGAGAACGTGCAAGCCTTTTCCGACGGCTTCGAGACGACCGTCGGCGAGCGCGGCATCACGCTCTCCGGCGGGCAGAAGCAGCGTACGGCCATTGCGCGCGCGCTCTTGTACGACCCGCCGATCCTGGTGCTCGACGACGCGCTCTCGGCCGTCGACACCGCGACGGAGCGGCAGATCCTCCAGCGCCTCCGCCGGCGGCAGGGGCGGCAGACGCTCGTCCTGGTGAGCCACCGCATCTCGGCGGTGCAGAGTGCGGACCAGATTCTCGTCCTCGACGACGGGCGCGTCGCCGAACGCGGCACGCACGACGAACTGATCGCGCGCGAGGGGCTGTACGCGCGCCTCCACCGCAAGCAGATGCTGCAAGAGGAAATCGAGGCGCTGTGAGCGCCGGTTTGGAGTTTCGAGTTCGGGGTTCGGAGTTTGTCACGCCCCGGTCGGAATACCAACCCCAAACCCCAAACCCCGAACCCTAAACTGTGGAAACACAAATCGTCCCGCTCGGCACCGCCTCGGCGATCCCTACGAAGGAGCGCCACCTCGCCGCCACGGCGCTCTGGCGCAAAGGGCGGCTCTTGCTCTTCGACTGCGGGGAGGGCACGCAGATGCGTCTTCTGCAGAGCGGCCTGAACCGCGCGCGCCTCGACGCGCTCTTTCTGACGCACCACCACGGCGACCACTTCTACGGCACGATGGGCGTAATCTCGACGCTGGCGCTGCTGCGCCGCGAGGAGCCGCTCGTCGTCGTGGGGCCGACCGGCACCGAAGAGGCGGTCCGCTCGATGCCCGGCCTCGCCAACGACTGGCTGCCCTACGACGTAGAGTACCGCGAGCTGCCGGCGAACTTTTCCCCGCACACCGTTTACGAGACCGACGAGTTTGCCGTCACCGCGCGCCCGGTCGAGCACCGCGTGCCGTGCATGGGCTTTCGTTTCGCGGAAAAGGCGCGCCCCGGCCACCTCGATGCGGAGAAGGCGCGCGCGATGGGCGCGACCGAGCACGAACACCTGCGCGCTCTGAAAAACGGTGAGCGCGTCGCCCTGGAAAATGGCGAGGCCGTCGACCCGGCGGACGTGCTGGGACCCGAGCGGCCGGGCGTCTCCTTCGCCTACGTGATGGACACGTGTCCCTGCGAGGCGGGCCGCGCGCTGGCGGACGGCGTCGACCTGCTCCTGCACGAGGGCACCTTTGGCGAGGACCAGAAGGAGCGCAGCGGCGAGACGGGCCACTCCACCGCGCGCGAGGCGGCGCACGTAGCGAAAGACGCCGGGGCCGGACGCCTCTTGATCAGCCACTTCAGTGCGCGCTACGACACGCCCGCCCCGCTGGTCGAGGAGGCGCAGGCCGTCTTCCCCAACACAGCGGCGGCGGAGGAATTGAAACGCTACGTGCTGGACCCGCGAGAAAAGACGATGGACGATGGACGGTAGACGGCGGTCTCGCAAACGCCGCCGTCCGTCGTCGGCCGTCCGTCGTCAAACGTGCCAACGACCGACAAACAGCAAAGCAGTTTGGCAAGCGAAAACGACAGCAAAAAAGACACTCCGGGTTTAGACCGCCGGCTCGTGCGGCGGATGGGGACGTACCTGTGGCCCTACAAGGGCTGGGTCGCCCTCGCGGTGGGGCTGACGCTCAGCGCAGCGCTTTTGGGCGCGCTGCGGCCGTGGCTCACCAAAATCGCCATCGACAACTACATCGTCGAAGGCGACCTCAGTGGGCTGCGCTGGATCATCCTCGCGCTGGTGGGGGCGCTGGTGGTGGAGGGCGCGATGGCCTTCGTCAACGAGTATCTCACCAAGTGGATCGGCCAGCAGGCCATCTACGACCTGCGCACCAAGGTCTTCGCCCACGTGCAGCGCCAGCGCCTGGCCTTCTTCGACGACACGCCGGTGGGCCGCCTCATCACGCGCACCACCAGCGACGTGGAGTCGATCAACCAGGTGCTCTCCAGCGGCCTCGTCGTGATCCTGGGCGACCTGG
>PXTR01000066.1 GCA_003023245.1 Bacteroidetes bacterium QS_8_68_15
GGAGATCCGCCCCAGGAGCACTTGCTTCGCGGCGCCGCATCAAGTGCGGGATGACACGCTGGTTTGATTGGTTTTCGCCATACCTCACAACTTGGGTTATTGAATTCCCAGGCTTCACCCGGAGAGCGAGAGAGGAGGGACGCATCTGAACGCGAGACCAGCTCGAACGAATTCGAATTCGATTCGGGAGCGGTGCGCATCGGCCTTTCGGTCTACTTCTGAAGATGAATGGACTTCGCAAAAAAAAGAGGCTGCCATCCCGGTCGGGAAAGCAGCCTCTCGTTTTTGTAGAACAGGCGGGGCGTGCCGGTCTGTAAGCCGAATTCGGTCTGCCCGCGCCGGCGCCGCCGTAGTCGCCGGGTGCGGGGAGCGCGATCATCTATCTATGGACGACCGTCGCCGGTCGCCTCGAGCGGCCTACCCGCGTTGCAACGCTGGAAACCAGCGTTTTGGCGGGCCGCGGCATCCGGCGTTCCGCTCGCAGTGAGCGGGGCCGGTGCAACGCTGCTGGGCCTTGCGCCCCGTGGGGTTGGCCGGGCCGCCTGCGTCGCCGCAGGCGCCGGTGCGCTCTTACCGCACCCTTGCACCCTTGCCTGTACCCGCGAACCGTTGCCATTTGTGCGGGTCATCGGCGGTCTGCTTTCTGTGGCACGAGCCGTCGCTTCTGCTCGAAAGCACGCTTCCGAGCACAAACGCCTTCCCGTTAGGAAGCACGGCGCCCTGTGGCGTTCGGACTTTCCTCACCGCCTCCAAAAGCTGGCGCTTTTGGAAGAGAGGAGCGATACGCCGACCGGCGCGCCAGAGTTGGTCGAAAAGGTTGAAGGCAAAAGGATTATTGGCGAGAACCCTTCAACCTGCACCCTTCCACTTTACACCTCCATGTTCTCGACGGTTTCCTCGTAGAGTTCTTGGTCGACGATGATGCGGCCGTCGTGCTCGCTGACGATGATGCGGTTGCGCTGGCGAATCTCGACCTGGCGCTGCGGGGGAACGGCGAAGCCGGCGGCGGCTCCGCGCTCGAGCGGCACCACTGCGCGCCCGTCGCGCAGGCGATCGCGCAGGCGCTGGTAGGCGCGCAGGTAGCGCTCGCCGACCTCTTCTTGCGCCTCTTCGCGGATCTCTTCGAGGCGTTTTTGCTCCTGCTCGGTGTCTTCGAGCACGTCTTCGAGCTCGTCGCGCTTCTCGTCGAGCAGGTCGCCGAGCTCGTCAAGGCGCTCCTCGGTCTCGGCGATGTCCTCCTCGCGCTGCTCGGTCGTCTCCTCGGCCTCCTCGATCTTGGTGCGCGCGTCGGCGATGCGCTCTTTCTGCGTCTCGATCTCTTTGGTGAGCGCGTCGTACTCGCGGTTGTTGCGCACCTGGAGTTGCTGGTCTTCGTACTTCTCGATCATCGTCTCGGCTTCCTTGATGTCGACCTCGGCCTGGTTGGCGGCCACTTCCTGCTCCTTGCGCTCGGTTTCGTACTTCTCGAGGCGCGTCTGGAGGCCGGCCTCTTCGTCTTCGAGGTCCTGAATCTCCTCCGGCAGGTCGCCGCGCAGCGTGCGGATCTGGTCGATGCGATTGTCGATGTGTTGCAGCCGGATCAGCGCGCGCAACTGGTCGGCCGTGGAGACGTTTTCTTTGGTCGCAGGCATGGGGCGGGGCGGTTTGGGATTGAGGGTTTCGGGTTTGGAGTTTCCTGGCCTCGAAGGCGGGGACGGGTGTGCTCATCGGCAGTCAACGAGCCGGCAAAGAGCAGGTTCGCCGCTGCGCCGTAGGCGGTTTCTGTTTCATGCGAAAATGCACCATCGCGCTCGGCGCGTGGCGTGCTTCTGGAGCAATGCCTTTGCTCTTCGAGATAACGCCGAGCGCCCCGCGCTACGCGCCCCGCGCAAACGTCCGCATCGGGCTGGTGCGCGTCTCCGTGGTTTTCCAATCAGCGGCGGGAAACTGTTCGGCGAGCACGTCGCGCAGGAGGCGTTCAGTGACGGCTTCGGTCTCGTAGTGGCCGGCGTCGATGAAGGCCATCTGCGCGGCGCCGTCCTCCGCGCGGAGCACCTCGAAGAACTCGTGGTACGTCACGTCGGCAGTGACGTAGGCGTCGGCGCCGGCGGCGAGGGCCTTGGAGACGAAGTCGCTCCCCGCCCCACCGCAGACGGCCACGCGTTCGACGGGCGCGTCGTCGTCGGGGCCGGCGTAGCGCAGGTGGTCCGCGCCGAGCGCGTCGGCGGTGCGTTCCAGGAACGCCGCGAGCGGCTCCGGCTCCGGCAGCGTCCCGAGCGCGCCGAGGCCCGCCTGCGAGGTAGCGCCTTCGACCGGATACACGTCGTGGGCGACCTCCTCGTAGGGATGGGCCTCGGTCATCGCCGCGCGCACGTCGGCGAGGCGCCAGCGTTCGACTTGTACCCCGAGGCGCACCTCGTCAGCGTGCTCAAGCTCGCCGGCGGGGGTGTCGGTGAACGGGTCTGCGCCCTCGCCGGGGCGAAAGAAACCGGTGCCTTTCGACTCGAACGCGCACGCCTCGTAGTCGCCGATGTGTCCGGCGCCCGCGTCGGCCATCGCGCGGTGCACGGCGCGGGCGTGGCCTTCGGGCACGAAGACGACCAGCTTGCGCAGCGCGCCGTCGCCGATCGGCCCGAGAAAGCCGATGTCGTCGAGCCCAAGCTGCTCCGCGAGCGCAAACGAGACGCCGCCGGGGGCCGCGTCGAGGTTCGTGTGCGCGGCGTAGAGCGCGACGCCGGCCTCGGCAGTCCGCAGCGCCAGCTCGCTGACGAAGCCGTCGCCGGCGGTAAGCTGCGAGAGCGGCCGAAAGAGCAGCGGATGATGCGTCACGACGAGCTGCGCATCTACCGACTTCGCCTCGTCGAGCACGCCGGGCGTCATGTCGAGCGCCACGAGCCCCCGCTCGACTTCGCGCGCCGGGTCGCCGATCTGAAGGCCGACGTTGTCGTAGTCTTGCGCGGAGCCGGTCGGCGCCCAGGCTTCGAGCGCATCGGCGACGTCGCTGACGGTGGGCATTTTTGGGGGTGTGGGAGTTTGGGAGTGCGGGGGGGTCTTCAGGTCGCGCCGTTTCCAGTTGGTAGAAACGGTCGTCAACAAACCGTAGGGGCACGGCACGCCGTGCCCGAAAAAAGCAACGCGCCTGCCGAAAAAGGATCACGCCTCTGCGCGTTCCTGCTTGGCCGTACGTAGCCCTTCTGCTTCGTCCACCCCCGCCAAAAGCGCCGCCCCTACGGCGAAGAACGCCAGCACCGAAGCGATGCCCGCGCGTTGCGTCTCGAAGAGCGTCGTCATCCATCCGAAGAGGGCCGGACCCACGAAGGCGGTGGCCTTGCCGCTGAAGGCGAAGAAGCCGAAGAATTCGCCCTTCTTGTCCGGCGGCGTGAAGCGCCCCAGCAGCGACCGGCTGGCCGACTGATTCGGGCCCACGAACAGCCCCAGCAGGACGCCGGCTGCCCACAGCCACGCCTTCGAGGGCGCCGCGAGCGCCAGCAGCGTCGCCCCTGCCAGCCCTGCCACGCTGATGAGCACCGTGCGCTTCCCGCCGAGGCGGTCGTCGACGAAGCCGAACGCGAAGGCGCCGAGGCCCGCGGTCACGTTCAGGGCGATGCCGAACAGGAAGATCTCGTCGAACGAGAAGTCGAACGTGCCGCTGGCGTAGATCGCGCCGAAGCTGAAAATCGTCAGCAGCCCGTCGTTGTAGAAGAGGCGGGCGGCCAGGAGGCGCACGACCTGCCGGTAGCGCCGCACCGCGCGAAAGGTCTGCGCCAGCTCGCCGAAGCTGTTTCGGAAGACGGTGCTGAAGGCGATGTCGTCTCGTCGCGCCGAGGCGTCCTCCGGCGCGAAGAGGAAGAGCGGCGCGCTGAAGAGGGCGAACCACGCGGCCACGAGCAGGCAGGTGGCGCGCACGTTGGCCCCGCCGTCGGTGGAGAAGAAGAGCGGGTCTTCCGGCGCGATCAAAAACGCGTAGCCCAGCCCCAGCGCCCCGAGGCCGCCGGCGTAGCCGAGCGCCCACCCGTACCCGCTGATGCGCCCGATGCGCTCCTCCGAGGCGAGATCCGGCAGAAACGCGTTGTAGAAGACGAAGGCCAACTCGAAGGCGGTGTTGGCCGTGACGAAAAGCGCGAGCGCCACCCAGATCTGCCCCGATTGCGGAAAGAAGAGCGCCGCTGTGGCGAGCACGGTAAGCGCCGTGGCCCCGCCCAGAAAGGCCTTGCGCCGTCCGCTGCGGTCGGCCAGCGTGCCCAGAAACGGCGACAGGAGCGCGACGAGAATGGCCGAGACGGTCACGGCGTTGCCCCAGAGCGCGGTGCCGGTCGTTTCGCCGGCGGCGATTTCCTGCGTGAAGTACGTCGAGTAGACGAACGTGACGACCAGCGTGTTGAACGCCGAATTGGCGAAGTCGAACAGCGCCCAGCTGGCGACGGCGCGTCGGGAGGCAGCCACGTTTTCGGGCACGGGAGCGTGGGGGAGAGGGCGCGTGGGAGAAGGTAGCAGGCAGCGCGAGAAAATGACAGCGGGGTTTGGGTGCGGGGGTTTGGGCGTGCGGGCGTATGGGCGTTTCGGTTGGTCGACCGCGCTGTTTACCTTTGGGCGTGCTGCTTTTTTGCTTTCGCCCCTCTTGAAATGAGCGACACGACGCATCAATCCATCCCGCTCGACTTCACCGAGCGCCCGTACCTCCTTTTCCCCGTCGGCGCCGATGCCTGCTGCCGTTTCCAATCCCGTTCCCGACCGGCTGGCCCGCGTGGTCGAAGCGGACGTGCCTGCGCTTCAAGAACTGGGGCCGCCCTGGCGGGAAGAGGTCTTCCTGACGGCGGCCGAAGACGTGGAAGGCTTGTCGGCTGACCTGCTTTCCTCGCGTCTCGGCATCGACCCTGCCGAGCGATTCTACCTGATTACGTTTCCGGCCGAGCATCTCGACGGTCCGCTTACGTCGCCGATTTCCGAACCTGCACAGTGTTTCGTCGGGGGAGGGCGAACCCGAGGCGGGGCCCGGGAGTTCAGGGCCAGGAACCAGACGATTCCCCGAAATGCACAGATCACGGTGGTCGTATGATTGCTCCAGACCTGACCGAGATCGGCGGGCGCTCCGGCGACACCGATCGCGCGCGCAAGCTTTCCCGAGAACTGCCCCGCGTTGGAATCACCGACGGGGGCTGGTCGGCCCTGCACTTCGATCCAGACGACGGGCGGCTCTGGGAGTTCACATTCCCGGAGGGCCACTTGCACGGCGGCGGCCCCCCGCTGATGCACGTGCTTTCCGAGGCGGAGGCGCGCGAGAAGTACGGCGAGTCTACGATGGCCGACCCGCGCCTCTCGCAGGAGGCCTGACGGAGACGGTCTTCCTTACGGCAGCGGCGGACGTGCGGGGGTATTCTGCTGACGAGCTTTCTGCGCGGCTGGGCATCGAAGCGAACGAGCGCTTTTACGTCATCGAGTTTACCGCGGTCGAGTCTCGAAGGAGCGCTCACGTCCCCGATTTCTCATGACGCGCAGTGCTTCGTCGGCGGGGGAAGAACCCGAGGCGGGGCCCGAGAGTTTAGAGTAACCCAAGTTGTGACCTATCAGAAAATGTGTCATTCCGGACCCCGATCCGGAATCTCATTCGGATTATTGGCAGCCAAACCGAGGGAGATCCCGC
>PXTR01000073.1 GCA_003023245.1 Bacteroidetes bacterium QS_8_68_15
GTCCTGGAGGCGCTCGTAGATCCGGTCGGCCTGGCCGGGGCGGTCGAGCGCGCGGAAGGCGCGGGCCTGGGCGAGGAGGCTGCGAGCGATCCATTCGGGATAGCCGGCGAAGAGCTCGGGCAGGCGTTGCAGTTCCTCGACGGCCGCCTCGGGCCGGCCCTCCGCCAGCAGCAGCGCGCCGAGGCGGTAGAGCGCTTCAGCTCCGGCGGCGCCCCGGCTGTTCTCCGCCACGCGGCGGTAGAGCGAGCGTGCTTCGCCGGGACGGTCGTTCTCTTCATAGAGGCGGGCCAGCGCGACGCGAGTGTCTTGCGCGACGGGTGCGCCGGCATCGGCTCGCGTGAGGGCTCGGCGGAGACGGTCTTCCGCCTCGTCGGGGCGGCCCAGGGCGGTGAGCGCGCGGCCCTGGCCGTAGAGCGCCAGCGCGCTGCTTTCGCCGTCGCCGCCACCCAGTTGCTCGTAGACAGCGAGGGCGCGTTCGGGGCGATCCGTGTCCAGATAGAGCCGCCCGAGGCGGCGCGCGGCGTCGGCGCGGCGCTGGGAGTCGGGATAGTCGCGCACGACCTGGCGCAGGTAGCCCTCCGCCTCCTGGAGCTGCCCGGCGTCGGCGTAGAGGGCGCCGAGGTAGAAGTAGGCGCGCGAGAGCAGGTCGTCGTCGGAGGCGGTACGCACGAAGCGCTGAAAGGAGCGGCGCGCCTCGTCGGTGGCGCCGCGCTGGTACTGCGCCTCGGCGCGGCGAAAGCGCAGCTCGGCGGCGGCCTCAGGGTCGGTCGCTTCGAGCGAGTCGGCGAGGGCGTCGGCGCTGCCGTCGTCGCCTTGCGCGAGGAGGGCGTCCTGGACGCTGGCGGCGGCGTCGGAGGCGTAGGGGCTGTCAGGGTAGGTTTCCAGCACGGCGCGGTAGGCGCGCGCAGCCGCGTCGGCGCGACCCGCGTTGTAGAGCGCGTCGCCGATGCTGTACTGCGCGCGGGCGGCCAGGGTGGGCGCGGGATCCAGCTGCAGGAGCTTGCGCCAGGCGCTGGCGGCCACGTCGTAGCGCTGCTCCTGAAAGTGCGCCTGCCCGATCTGAAAGAGCGCTTCCGCACGCAAGTCGCTCTGCGGAAAGGTTTCCACGAGCTGCTGCCACGTGTCGAGGGCCGCGTCGGTATCGCCGGCGCGGGCGCGGACCTGGCCGCTCTGGTAGAGGGCGTAGTCGCGCGCATCGCCGCGGGCCCGGTCGTAGGCGGCCTCGGCCTCGTCGTAGCGGCGGCGCGCGTAGTAGCTGTCGCCGAGGCGCAGGAGCGCGTCGTTGCGGTAGGGGCCGCCGCGCGTGGTGGAACCGGCGGGCATGCGCAAGAAGCGCTCGAAGGCGCGGGCGGCCGCCTCGTAGCTCTCTTGCTGGAAGGAGGCCCAGCCGAGGCCGTACTGCGCGGCGGCGGCGTGGGCGCCGTCGGGTCGGCGGCGCAGGTAGCGCTGGTAGGCGGCGGCCGCCTGCGGGAGCGCGCCGTTGCGGTAGCGGCTTTCGGCTTCCCAGAAGAGCGCCGCGTCCGCGTTTTCATTCTCGGAAAAGCGGTTTCGGTAGGCCGCGAAGGCGTCAGCGGCCTCGGCGGGCCGGTCGGCGCGAAGGAGCAGATGCGCCCGTTCGAAGGCGGCCTGCGGCTCCAGGTCCGGCGGCAGCCCGGCGGCGAGGGCCGCGTCGAGCGCGTCGAGGGCGTCGGCGGGGCGGTCCGTTTCGGTGAGGGCGCGGCTGCGGAGGTAGAGCGCTCGGGGGCGTTTCCCGAAGCCGGGGGCGTCGTCGGCCAGGCGGCCCAGCACGCGTGCGGCGTCGGCGGGGCGGCCGGCGTCGAGAAGCGCACGGCCCCGGCGGTAGCGCGCCTCGGCGCGGCGCTCCGAGTCGGGAAAGCGGTCGAGGAAGGCAGCGAAGGCGCGTGCAGCCTCGTCCGGCGCATCCGCTTCGGCGCGGGCGGCGGCGGCGAGGAAGGCGGCCTTTTCGCCGATATCGCGGTTTTCTGCTTCGTTTGCATCCGTCGCCTCGGGCACGCGGGCGAACAGGTCGGCGGCGCGGGCGAAGTCGCCCTGGCGGTAGCGGGTGAGGGCCAGTCCGTAGCGCGCGGCGCGCCGGTCGGCGCCGTCGGCGTACTGGTTCAGGTAGCGCTGGTACGCCGCAGCCGCGTCGTCGAGGCGGCCGGAGAGTCGGCGCAGCGCGTCGGCGCGCAGGAAGGCGGCGCGGGCGCGGTCCGCCGGCGTGTCGAGCTGGTCGCGGCGGCGGTCCAGTTCGGCGAAGACGTCGTCGTACCGCTCCAGGTCGAAGTAGACCTCCGCCAGCGCCAGGCCCAGCGTCTGCGCCTGCGGGGCGTCGGGGTAGCGCTGGGCGAGGCGTTCGAGGGCGTCGGCGGCCTCGGCGGGGCGGCCCGCGTCGAGATGCACCGAAGCGATCTGGTAGAGCGCCTGCGGGGCCGGCGGCGCGTCGGGGTGCTCGTCGGCGACGGCGCGAAACTGCTCCAGCGCGGCGGCGGGCCGGTCGTCGCGGCGGGCGATGCGGCCCAGCAGGAAGCGGGCGTCGGCCGCGCGTTCGGCGTCGGCGTTTTGCTCGACGATGCGGCGTAGCACCGGGCGGGCGTCGTCGTCGGCGCCCTGCTTGAAGAAGTAGCGCCCGAGGCGGATCTGCGCGCGCTCGGCCAGCGGGTGTGCCGGGTAGTCCGTTTGCAGGCGCTCCAGCCGCCGCGCTGCTGCTGCGCTTTGGTCGAGCGCCAACAGCGCGCGCGCTTCGTAAAAGAGCGCCTCGGCGGCGTGCGGCCCGTCGGGGAAGGCGGTGCGGAAATCGGCGAAGGCTTCTTGCGCGGACCCGTAGAGGCGGTTCTGGTAGAGCGCGAGCGCGTCGGCGAAGGCGTCCTCGGCGGAGGAGGCGTCGCCAGCGGAGGCGGGTTGCGCGCCGGCCGGCGAGGGCGCGGCGGCGGCGAGGGCCAGCACGACGGACAGCGCCGCCGCTGCGGGGGGCGACGCGCGAGCGAACAAGAGGGACACCCGATGAGCGACGGTCATCCGCGAGAAGGCGCGCGAGGGCGGCCGGGACGAGAAAGCAGTTGACAGAAAATCGTCTCCAAAAAAGCACCGGGCGGGACGAAAAGAACAAGGACGCTCCGCACGAGGCGCGATTCTTCCAGGCGTTCTCTTGCCAATGCCTCCCGCGCGTCCCCGTTCCTCACAGGAGGATTACACCCGAAGCGGGCGCGGGCCGAATCCTTCGACGCCGGTCGGCTTTCGAGAGTGACGTAAACTTTTCTCCAGCAGAAAACGCGGTTCGGAACGCGAAGCGACGGCGTTCGGTTGTGCTGCACGTGCGCAGCCGACTGAGGGAGCCGTTCGCGCTCCGCCGGTCGCCCGACTTACGTCCGACCGCCTTTTTTCCCAACCGCTTTTCCACAGCAACTCATGGCTGAAGACGCTTCTCCCGAAACGACGCCGTCCGGCCGCCCCGCTTCCGGCGGAACCTCGCCCGGCAGCGGCCCGGCTCCCGGTGGCGGCTCCCCGCTCGACGACCTCGAAGACGCTGCGCACGGTGACGACCCCTTCGGGGGAGAAAATCCGCTGGGGGAAGACACTCCGTTTGGCGCGGAGGCGTTTTCCGACGAGCCGGCCGCGCTGATGGTGTCGAAGTTCTGGATCCGGCAGAACGCGCTGCTGTCGGTGGGGCTGGCCTTTGCGGCCGGCACGCTCATCGGCGCGCTCAAACGGTAAATGGGATGGCGGACGGCGACGGTCTTCGGCACCCGCAGGGACGGCCGCCGTGCGCTCTCCTTCCTCGATTACATAGTGCCCGCACAAAGAATCGCGGGTATAGACGATGGAGGGTCGACCATAGACGATGGTTCTCCGAGACGCGTCATCCGTCGTCAATCGACCATCGTCCCGCCAGCGGGATACCGGAAAACTTTTGCATCGGCATTATTCACCCTACCCGCCGCACGCGAGAACCGACACTATGGCTGATTCCGATTCCAACGACGTTTCCGAAACGACTTCCGAAGAGAGCAGGCCCCAGGAGTCTTTTCCTGCGGAGGAGTCTTCCGAGGAAGGCACGTCCGAAGCGCCCGACCCGAGCGCCGGTCCGTCGCCGAAAGAATCCCCCGGAGCGGCGGGCGCGGAATCCGAGGCGGCATTCGGGGAAGGCGCGCCGGAGTTCGGCGGGGAAGACGCGGAGGACTGGAGCGAGGTCGACGAGTCGATTGACCAGTTGCGCGCCGAGCTCGACGCGCTGGAGCAGCAGGGCGGGGCGGCCGAGCGCCTGCGCGCCTGGGTGCAGCGCAATCCGCTGCTGGCCGTCTTTGCGGCGGCGGGGGCGGGACTCGTGGCTGGACGGCTGCTGCACAGGCTGCGCCAGTCGTTCAAGCCCGACCCGCTGCCGGTGCGCGCCCGTGAGAACATCGAGCGTGCGGGCCAGTCGGCGGCAGCGGGCGCCACGGCGACGGCCGCCGGCGCTAAGAAGGCGTCCGAACGCGCGAAAGAAACGGCCGAACGTGCCAAAGAGTGGAGCCGGGAGGCGTCCGAGCAGGCCCGCCGCGCCGGGTCCGAAGCGTCGAAGCGCGCGAAGGAGTGGAGCGAGGAGACCTCGAAACGGGCTCGCGAGTGGCGCGACGACCTTTCCGAGCGGGCTGCGCCGTACGCCGAGCAGGCTCGCAAGCAGGCCGAGGCGGCGGGCAAGGCGGCGGCCGCTGGAGCCGCTGCCGCCGGCGAGCGCGCCCGCGAGGCCGGCAAGCAAGCGCAGGCGAGCGCGAAAGAAGCGCAGAAGCAGGCCCAAGAAGCCGGGGAGCGCCTGAAGGACACCGACCTCGGCGAAGCGGCAGAGCAGGCCCGTCGCAGCGCTGAAGCGGGGGCCAAAAGCGCCGCCGCGGGGGCGAAAGCCGGAGCCGAACGCGCCCGGGCGGAAGCCAAAAAGAAAGCCCAGCACGGCAGCAACCTGTTCGGCATCCTGCGCAACACGGCCCGCGCGGCCGTTGCCGCGGCCATCGTCAAGCGCGTCAGCGACGTGGTGCGGCGGTTGACGTAGGGCCGGAGAGCTTTCAGCCGTTAGCCCTCGGCTGTCAGCTTTTCAGAATGAACCGCTAAAGGCTGACAGCTGAGGGCTGAATGCATGCCGCCGGCTTTTCCATTACGTCTTCACCTCAATGGGGGCCGTCATCGGATCACGTGCCGGTTTCCGGTGTGATTGACAACCGACGCCCTGTTACCTTTGCATAACGTCGATCCCGGCAAGGGGTCGTCGTTTTTCTTTTGCTCTTTTTCTCTGCCGCCTCACCCGTTTCTCGTGAGTATCTTAGCCGTTGGAACCACCGCCTTTGATTCCGTCGAAACCCCCTTCGGCAGCGCCGACCGCATCCTCGGCGGCAGCGCCACGTACCTGTCGCTGGCCGCCCGCTACTTCGCCGATGACGTGCGCCTCGTCGGGGTCGTCGGGCACGACTTTCCCGACGAGTACGTCGAGCTGCTGCGCGAGCGCGGCATCGATCTCGAAGGACTGGAAGTGAACGAA
>PXTR01000074.1 GCA_003023245.1 Bacteroidetes bacterium QS_8_68_15
TCGAGCGACGCAACGCTCCTCGTTCGTCTTGCAGTTTCGGCTCAAGATTCTGGAGACGCGCACGGCATCGTTCCAGTTCAGCCCTCAACTGATGAGAAGCCAGCGGGGCTTCCTTGATCTGCAAGTTAATGAGCCGGGCTACCTCCTCCAGCTCTTCGACCGTGCCGGGCGCACGCTGCGCAAGGAGAAAACGATTGCGCAGACGCTCCGCTTCTTCCTGCACCGTGCGCGCTTGCCAGAGCGTGTAGACCGCCAGCCCCAGACTGGTCGCCGTGAGCACCAAACCGAAAACGGAGGCGAGATCGGCCACGTGGCGGGGGCAGGCAACGGGACAGGAACGGGGGGACGACCTGCTGACATCTGTAAGAAATGCCGCCGCGCAGCCAATGTCCACCGTTATCGGAATATTTTCACGCGCCTTCCACCCGGCGCACCTCGTCCCACACCGACTGCAGATCGGCCGGCGTCTCGGCGGTGAAGTCCATTTCCTCGCCCGTAGCCGGATGCCGAAACCCCAGCGACGCCGCGTGCAGCGCCGGGCGGCCCAACTCCTCGAAGCGCCGCTCGAAGAAACGCCGCCGCGTGCCGCCGTTCACGCCGCTGCGGATGCGCGCGCCGCCGTACTGCGCGTCGCCCAGCAGCGGATGCCCCGCCTCGGCGGCGTGGACGCGAATCTGGTGCGTGCGCCCTGTCTCCAATTCGAACGTCGCACGCGCCACATGCGCCAGCTGCTCGGTCACGCGGTAGTGCGTGCGAGCGGACTTGCCTTTGTCTTCCGACACGACGGTCATGTTCTTGCGGTCGCGCGGGTCGCGCCCAATGGCGCCTTCGAAGCGGCCCTCCGGCGGCTCGGGCGCGCCCCAGATCAGCGCCTCGTAGCGGCGGCGCGTGGTGCGCTCCTTGAACTGGCGCGCGAGGGCCCGGTGCGCCGCGTTGTTTTTCGCCACGACCAAGAGGCCCGTCGTGCCCTTGTCGAGACGGTGCACGATGCCGGGCCGCACGGCGGGATTGCCCTCCTGCTTCGGCACGGCCCCGACCGTCGAGAGACCCAGCGCGCCCGCGTCCAGTTCGTCCGACGGCGCGCTGATCTCGATGGGCCGCGCGCCGACGTGGTAGAGCAGCGCGTTGACGAGCGTGCCGGTGCGGTGCCCGTAGCCGGGGTGCACGACCATGCCCGCCGGCTTGTGTACGACCAGCAGGTGCTCGTCCTCGTAGGCGACGTCGAGCGGAATGTCTTCCGGCTTCGCCCCCACCGGCGGGGGCTTCAAGAGACGGCAGCGAATGCGGTCGCCGCCCTCGACGGGACGCGACTTCTTGAGCCCGTCGTCGCTGCTTTTGCCGTTGACGGAGACCGCCCCGGCGGCGATGCTTTCCTGTACTTTCGTGCGCGACGTGTCCACACGCGCGGCGAGGTACTTGTCGAGGCGCTCCTCGGCGTCGTAGCCGGGGGGCACGTCGAACGAAATGAGATCGCCCGTGCGGCGTTTGTTCGCGTCGGTCATGCCGGTATTTGTAAGCTTTCGGTCTTGCGCTGCGCTTTTGCAACGAGCGTGCTCACGTATCACGTTTCACGCATCACGTTTCACGCAAACGCCGCGACCGCCTCGGCGACGCGCTCGACGTCCTCCGTCTTGTGGTAGAACGCCGGCGAGAAGCGCACGAGCCCGTTGCGCATCGCCGCCTCGACGCCCGCGTCGGCCAGGTGCTCGAACAGCGCCTCCGGCTGCGGGTGCCGCACCGTGACGATGCCGGAAGCGGGCGCCGCGTCGCCCGTGGAGCCGTAGCGCGCGAGGCCCTGCGCCTCCAGTCGGTCGGCCAGTTCGCCGGCGCGAGCGAGGGTGGCGGCTTCCACCTCGGCCGCCCCCCCATCCAACAGCAACTCCAGCGCCGCGCCCAGCCCGGCCAACCCGAGCCGGTTGGCCGTGCCCGTTTCGTAGCGCCGCGCCTCGGGGTGAAATCGGAGTCGGTACTCCGAAAGGTGTTCCCAGTCCACCGGCCCGTGCGTCCACCCGGCGGGCGGGCGAATCGTTTCCTGAAGCGCCTCGCTGACGTAGAGCAGCCCCGTACCCTGCGGCCCCATCAGCCACTTGTGCCCGCCGCATGCCAGGAAGTCGATGCCGCAGCGCTGCACGTCCATTTCCAGCGCGCCCAGCCCCTGAATCGCGTCCACGCAAAAGACCACGCCACGCTCCGCGCAAAGCTGCCCGAGCGTCTCCAGATCTGCGCGGAAGCCGGACAGAAACTGCACCCAGCTGACCGTGAGCAGGCGCGTCTCGGGCCGCAGCGTCTGCGCCACATCGTCGACGGTGAACGCGCCCTCCTCGGTCGGGATGAAATCGACGGCGACCCCCCGGCGCTCCAGGTTGAGAAAGGGGTACACGTTGGCGGGAAACTCGCACGACGGCACGGCCAGGCGGTCGCCCTCCTGCCAGTCGAGCCCCTCCGCCAGAATCGAGAGCGCTGCGGAGGTGTTCGACGCAAAGGCCACCCGCTCCGCCGACCCCGCCCCCAGCAGCCGGGCGGCCCGTTCCCGCGTGCGCTCGATGACCGGGGCGAAGGATTCGTAGTTGTTGACGTTGCCGCCGGCACGCTCGTCGAGAAAGGCGCCCATCGCCCGTCGGACCGGACGGCTCAGCGGCGCCGTCGCCGCGTGATTGACGTAGCGTTTCGCGTCGGCCTCGTCGCCGGTGTGGGGAAACTGTTTGCGTGCTTCCTCAAGCGTCATGGAGCTCGCTTTGCTCGCTGAAGGGGAGAGGTTGGCGGTGAGGAGGGTGAGAGGGCAAGAAGGTGGGAAGGAACGTAACTGAGCACCCCTCATCTGCAAACCTTCCTCCCTTCCCCACCTTCAAATCTTCCCCCCTTCCTATCAAACCTTGTAAAACTGCTTCCCAGCCATCTGGCGCGCCAGGCCCTTGAACTCCAGCGAGAGCAGATGCACCAGCGCCGTCGAGGCGTCCATGCCGGCCGCTTCGCAGAGATCGTCGATGTGAACCGGATCGGGGCCGAGTTGCTCGTAGAGCGTCTGCTCCGGGCCTTCGAGATCGGGCGTGGCCGTGTCGGTGGAGGCGGCGTCAGCAGCGGGGACGCGCTCGGCGTCGTCGGGGAGCGCCGGGCTTCCATCGGAGGCGTGCGAGGCGGACGGGGTGGACTGGGGGGTAGAGAGCGCCGGCAGGTTGAGTTCGCCCAGCAGGTCCTCCGGCTCCATCACGAGCTTGGCGTGGCCGCGCTGGATGAGGCGGTTGGCGCCGGCGGAGGCGTCGTTGGTCAACGCGCCGGGGACGGCGAAGACCTCGCGGTTTTGCTCGGTGGCCTGGCGGGCGGTGATCAGCGCGCCGCCCTGCTCGTGCGACTCGACGACGAGCGTGCCCGCCGCGAGGCCGCTCAAGACGCGGTTGCGGGCGGGAAAGTGGCCGCGGTCCGGCCCCGCCCCCAGCGGAAACTCCGAGAGCAGCGCCCCGCGCCCGCCGGTGGCGATGCGGCGCGCCAGCTGCTTGTGCTTGGACGGGTAGACGCGGTCGATGCCGGTGCCGAAGACCGCCAGCGTGCGCCCGCCCGCGTCGAGGGCGCCTTCGTGCGCGGCCCGGTCGATGCCGTAGGCCAGCCCGCTGACGACGGTGCAGCCATGCTCGGCGAGCGCCCCGGCGAAGCGATGCGCCAGGCGACGCCCGTATTCGGAACAGCGGCGCGTGCCCACCACGGCCACGGCGCGCCGGTCGGCCGGCTCGAGCCCGCCGCGCATCCAGAGCAAGGCCGGCGGGTCGTAGATGCGGCGCAGGCGGCGTGGGAAGCGCTCGTCCCAGGCGGGCAAGAGCCGCGCCTCGGCCCGCTCGGCGCGGCGCAGCTGCTCGTCGACCTCGTCCGCCCCGTCGAACGCGCGAATCGCCTCCGCCGTCTTCGGCCCCACGCCGGGCGTCTTCGTCAGGCGGTGCTCAGGGGCATTCCGCGCCTCCACCGCCGAGCCGAACCGCGCCAGCAGCGCCCGCAACAGCCCCGGCCCTACGCCCGGCACCAGCGACAGACCGATCAGCGCGCGCTTCTCGGCACGGTCGTCCGGCGGAACGCCCGCTTCGCCGGGATGCTCCTCGTTCGGATACAGCATCTTGGGTGCGGGAGTGCGGGAGTGCGGGGGTGTGGGGGTGTTTTGAACGCCGGCGTTCCGACCAACCTTGGACCTTCGACTTTCGAACTTCGACTTTCACCCCTCGACTCTCTGCGCTGCGCGCACCCGTTCCCAGAGCGTCCCCGTCAGCCGGCCAATCCCGATCTGCGCGACGCTGCTGATCGGCAGCACGGTTTTATTGGGGCCGAACGCCTCGTCCAGAATCTCCGGCAGCAGGGCGCGCTCGTCCTCGGAGAGCACGTCGATTTTCGAGACGGCCACCACGCGCGGCTTCTCCAGCAAGGCCGGGTCGTGCCCGCGCAACTCGCCGAGGAGCGTCTCCAGCTCGCCGGCCAGGTCCTTCGTCGTGACGGGGATGAGAACAAGCAAGACGGCGTTGCGCTCGATGTGGCGCAGAAAGCGCGTGCCCAGCCCTCTCCCTTCGCTGGCGCCCTCGATGATGCCCGGCAGGTCGGCCATGACGAAAGAGGCTTCCTCGTCGACGTACACCATGCCCAGCGACGGGGCGAGCGTGGTGAACGGGTACTCCGCCTGCTCGGGCGTCGCCGCCGACACCGCCGAGATGAGCGTGGACTTGCCGGCGTTCGGCAGCCCCACGACGCCCACGTCGGCCAGGAGCTTCAGTTCCAGCGCGACCTCCTTCTCCTCGCCCGGCTGGCCGTCTTGCGCATGGCGCGGAGCCTGGTTGGTGGAGGTCTTGAACGCGGCGTTGCCCTGCCCGCCGGTGCCGCCTTCCGCCAGCATGAGGCGTTCGCCGTGCGCCGTTACCTCCCCGATCACAGCGCCCGCCCCCTCGTCGTGCGCCACCGTGCCGGGGGGTACGCCCAGCACGATGTCCTCCCCGCTCTTGCCGGTGGCTTTCTGCGGCCCGCCGGGATCGCCGTCCTCGGCAAACTGGCGCGTCTGGTGGCGCAGGTCCATCAGCGTGTACAGGTTTTCGTCCGCCTCGATCAGCACCGACCCGCCGTCGCCGCCGTCGCCGCCGTCGGGCCCGCCGCGCGGCACATACTTCTCGCGCCGAAAGTGCACCGCCCCAGCCCCGCCGTCGCCGCTGCGCACCTGAAGTCGGACGTGGTCTACGAATTTCATCGGAGGCGGTCGGCACTCAGTAGTCAGCGATCAGCGGTCAGCCCGTCCCGGGGAGCACGCTGCGTAAACTACAAACGCGGCCCCCCGTTTTCACACGCGCAATTTCACGTCCGTTTCCCCGCCGCCGCTTTCGCCCGAACGTCTGCCCCGGTAGCTTCCACTCCCGCACCCCCACCCTCCCGCACCCCCGCCCGCAAACGTGCAAGACGTCACCATCTACACCGACGGCGGATGCAACCCCAACCCCGGTCCCGGCGGCTGGGCGGCCCTGCT
>PXTR01000067.1:0-8176 GCA_003023245.1 Bacteroidetes bacterium QS_8_68_15
GAAATCATGCGCACGGTTTCTTCGTCGAGACCGGGTTCGGCGGTGTCGGTCTCGATGTCGGTTTCCCAGCCGTGTTCGTACTCTTGGTCGGCTTTGGCCTGGAGATACTCTGTTTCTGCGGTGCTCATGGCGCGTGCGGGGGCTACTGCTGCGGGGCGAGAGCGGGGATCCGTCACTGGCTGATTGACGGATACCTTCCAACCTTGCACGCGAGGGCAACGTTCCTTTCCGGCGCTTGGCTTCCCGCTGTCTTAATGCAGCGCCGAATGGAGGCTGCCGAATGGAGGCTCTGCGCTACGGCTCCGCCTGCGTCGGGGAAACCATTCCCCATCTACGGTCCTCCTTCGGTCGAACGGTCAGCACCAACGTCTTCGGACTTCAGTCATCAACACTTCAGAGGCAAAAAGAGTAAGTTTGGGAGGCAAAAATAACGTTTCACCTTATATTTTAAGCAATTCGGGGAAGCGGCACGGTGTTGGCGTTGCAATTCGACGCGGCGATGGGTACCATTTCACAGCGATCCCTTCACAAAAGCCGACGTCCCCATGACTACGCTTTCCCTCGACGCCTTTTCCCGCGCCGCCTACGACTTCGAGCAGGCGCAGTACCGGGTGCTCGGCGGCCTCAAGTGCGCCCGCGACGCCTTTGCGGAGAACCGCATCTACCCGCATCTCGGCCGGTTGGCGAAGCTGCACCACACCCTCCGGCTCGTCTTGCAGCGCTCGGAAGACGTGCGCAAGGGGCAGCCGCGCGAGATCAAGGAGATCGACCTGGACAACAAGCAGGTCGTCTACGAGTGGCCCGAACTGGATGAGGGGCAGATGGCCGACGTGAAGGCGCTGATCGAATGGGCGCTTCCGCGTCTGCGCGAGACCCTCGAGGAGGGGAAAACGATCTACGAATTCGTCGAAGACCACCTTTCGCTCGAGGAGGTGGGCCTGGTGCCGACGTACCGGCGAGAGGGCTACCTGCTCGTGCCGGATCGGGAGAAGGGCGCGCTGCACGTCATGCGGTACACGCTCTCGGCGCTCACCGCCGGCGGAGGCGAGAACGACGAACGCTACCGCCGCCTCAAGACGTCGCACCTGAAGTGCATCGACTATGCCTCCGGACTCGTGCCCGAGCCGCAGCAGGTCAAGCTCGACCTTCTGGAGGAGCGCCGCGAGCTGCCGAACCCGGCGACGTACTTTTTCGATGCGGAGGTGGACTTCCCCTTCGAGCCGACGGTCTTCCCCATCGCCAAACGCAAACTGATGCGCTACCTTTTGGGGGCTGAGGGCAAAGCATAGCTCGTGGAAACCATAACCGGCTACCGCTCCGGCGGCCTTTGCGAAATATGCATCACGCAACACGCTCTGCAATCCGCCGGGCCGCCTCGTTTCCGCTCTCGGCCGCGTCGCCGACGGAGACGCCCGAGCGGTAGTTGCCGGCCAGGTGCAGCCCCGGGGCGTCGGCCTCGATCTGGTCGATGGCGTCCTTGACGCCCCCGTAGCCGACGTGGTACTGCGGGATGGCGCGGGGCCAGTGCATGCGCCGCTGGAAGACCGGCGGATCGTACGCGCCGAGGAGGTAGCGCAGGTCGTGGTGAGCGGCTTCGAAAACCTCCTCGTCGGACGCGCCGGCCAGCTCGGGGTTGCGGGTGCCGCCAACGAACGTGGTGAGCAACACGCGGCCCTCGGGGGCGCGGTGCGGAAAGACGCTCGAGGAAAACAGCGTCCCGAGCGAGCGGCAGCCGCCCCGCGGCGTCGCCTCGGCCTCGGGGACGAGCAGACCGAAGCCGTCGAGCGGGTGCTCGACCCGGTCGCGCGGAAAGCCCATCGCCACGACACTCACCGGCGGATACGAAACCTCCTCCAGCGGCGCAAAGTCGGCGCTGACGGCGTCGGTGCAGCGCAGCAGCTCCGGTAGCGGCGCCGCCCATACCAGCGCGTCGAAGCGTTCTTCATCGAGGGAAGCGCCGCCGGCGTCGCGAGAGGAGCGCACGCGCCAGGAGGCCGTGTCCGCGTCTCCCCCGGCGTGGGAAGAGCGGTGGAGCGAGCGCACGGCCGTTTCGTAGCGTACGCCTCCCGACGAGAGGTGGTCGGCCAGGGCGTAGGGGAGGGCTTCGAGACCGCTCTCGAGCGAAAACACGCCGCGTTGCGGGAGCGTGGCGTCCTCCTCGGCCGAGCCGCCGACCATCCGCTGCACCCATCGGCCGGCCGCGCTCCGCACACCGCCGCCCAGGAGCGAGCCGTGCGTCTGCTCCAGCGCGTGGATGCGCGGAAAGGCGTGCTGAATCGAAAGCTCCTCGGGGTCGCCCGCGAAGACGCCCGCCGTGAACGGATTCAGCCCGTAGTCGAGCACCTCTGTGCCCAGGCGGCGGCGGGCGAACTCGGCGACGCTTTCCTCGTCGTCGACCGACCCAACGAACGGCTCGGCCAGGAGGCGCAGCTTGGCCTGCGGCGAGAGCAACTCGGTGCTGAGGAGTTCGCGCAGCGAGCCGGGCAGCGCCACGGGCCGCCCGCTGAAGACCACGTAGCGCCGCGCGGCGGCATCGGCGGCTTCCACGTGTTCCTCCGTCAGATCCAAGTCGTCGAACAGCTCCCGCAGCAGCGACGTGGAGGCGCGCAGGCTGTTGGGGCCGAACTCCACGAGGTATTCGCCCTCAGTCGTCGGTGCGTCGAAGCGCTCGGAGTGAATCATGCCGCCGGGCCGGGCGCGCTGCTCGAACACCGTCGGCGCCAGCCCGGCCTCCTCGAGGCGATAGGCGGCCGTAAGCCCCGCGATTCCTGCGCCGATGACACCGACCGAACTCATAGGGCGAGGGCGCGCGGACTGTTGCTGAAGCTGAGAGAAGAAACCAGAGGCTGACGATGCTGTACCACACAATGCAACTGAAAGTTCACTCCTCTTCACCACGCCTCCCCCGATCCCTCATGGCTACCGAAGCGATGAATGAAAGCTGGCGTCGCATTCGCGACCAGGTCAAGTCCATCTGGAGCGACGTCGACTTCGACGACAAGGAAATGAAACGCGCGCGCGGCGAAATGGACAAACTGGTCCGCCTCATCCACGACCGCACCGGCGAACCGCCGGAAGACATCTATCGCAAGATGGGCGCGATTCTGTGAATCCCGACGGGTTGCTTTGGACGGCGCGTGTCAAGTACGAAAGACCTGCTGGGCCGCGCTGCCCGGCAGGTCTTTTTCGTTTGAAGGAACGCTGCGAAAACGCCAGGGAGGGAAGACCCGCAGCAGCACGCAGGTTGCCGGCGGCGTGGACGGCTGTGCGGGGGCGCAGGGCAACCGCGTCTATATTCCGAGGAGCCTACACAGTCCACAGAGGCCGATTTTGCGTTTTGCTGAACCCATGAATCCGTCTTTGCAGGCTCTCTCCACGGGGGGCCTCACAGATGCGACTGCCCTGGCGGGGGGCGCCGCCATCTTTCTTTTGGAACGGGTCCACGCTAAGTTGAAGCCCGCGTCTACTGCTTCCCGAAGCGCCCCGCCTGTCCCGCCATGCCCAAAACGGCTTCCGCGCCCTCGCTGGGCACCGCTGCCGAACGGAGCGACGCGTTCGAGCGCCGCGCCGCGCGTTACCGCGAGCGACTGAAAAAGCGCGCGCGCCGCGCCGATCAGGTCCGGCAGGGCGGCGGTCCGGGCCGCATCGAGCGGGAGCACGAGCGTGGTAAGCTCACAGCACGCGAGCGTGTCGACGCCCTGCTGGACGACCCGGACGACTTTCAGGAGCTGGGCCTTTTCGCCGGGTACGACATGTACGAAGAGGAGGGCGGGTGTCCCGCCGGCGGCACCGTCATGGGGCTGGGCGACGTGCGGGGACGTCTCTGCATGGTCGTCGCCAATGATGCGACAGTCAAGGCGGGGGCGTGGTTTCCCATCACCGCCAAGAAAAACCTGCGCGCCCAGGAAATCGCGCTCGAAAACCACGTGCCCATTCTCTACCTCGTCGACTCGGCGGGCGTCTTTTTGTCGCGGCAGGACGAAATTTTCCCCGACAAGGACGACTTCGGGCGCATCTTTCGCAACAACGCGCGCCTCTCGGCGAAGGGGATTCCGCAAATCGCCGCCATCATGGGCAGCTGCGTGGCCGGCGGAGCCTACCTGCCCATCATGAGCGACGAAGCGCTGATCGTCAACGGCACGGGGTCGGTCTTTCTGGCCGGGCCGTTTCTGGTGGAGGCGGCCATCGGGGAAGACGTGGACGCCGAGACGCTGGGCGGGGCCGAGACGCACTCCGAGATCAGCGGCGTGACCGACTACCGCGTCGACGACGACGAGGAAGCGCTATCGAAAGTGCGCGACCTCGTCGGACGCTTCGGTGAACGAGAGAAAGCGGGCTTCGACCGCATCGAACCGGCCGAGCCGGCCTTCCCGCCCGAGGACATCTACGGCCTGATGCCGGAGGGGGACCACCAGCCCTACGACATGCGCGAGATCCTCGCGCGGCTCATCGACGCGGGGTCGTGGTCGGAGTACAAGGCGGGCTACGGGAAAACGCTCCTCTGCGGCTACGCGCGGCTCGACGGGTGGAGCGTCGGCGTCGTGGCGAACCAGCGCGCCGTCGTCAAGGCGAAGGGGGAGACGGGGCGCGCCGAGGAGATGCAGGTCGGCGGCGTCATCTACGCCGATGCGGCGGACAAGGCCGCGCGCTTCATCATGAACTGCAACCAGAAGCGTATTCCGCTGATTTTTCTGCAGGACGTGACCGGCTTCATGGTGGGCCGCCACGCCGAGCAGACGGGCATCATCAAGCGCGGGGCCAAGATGGTCAACGCCGTGGCCAACTCGGTCGCCTCATGCTGGCGTGGCCCTCGGCCAAGATGGCCGTCATGGGCGGAACGCAGGCCTCGAAGGTGCTCCTTTCGATCCGCAAGCGCCGGCTCGAAAAAGAGGGCGAGGAACTTTCTGACGAAGAGGAAGAGAAACTGCTCTCCGAGATCGAAGACCGGTACGAAGAGCAGACGACGCCCTACTACGCCGCCGCGCGCCTGTGGGTGGACGAAATCATCGACCCGGCCGACACGCGCGCGCGCCTCTCGCGCGGCCTCCGCATGGCGAACCTCAACCCCGACCGCGAGCGCTTCAACCCCGGCGTGATTCAGACGTGATTTTCGGTTTTTTGGGTTTCGGAGCAGGGGCTCCGAGAACGAAATCCCAAACCTTGAACTCCCAATCCCGAACCGATCCCATGAGCGTCATCGGACCGCGCATCCACGGCATCCTCGACTACGCGACCGTGGTGTTTTTCCTCTTGTCGCCCACGGCGCTGTTTCCGAACCTCTTGGTCGGCGGCGTGGGCACGCTCTGCTACGTCCTGGCGGTGGTGTACCTCACCATGACGCTTCTGACGGACTTCCCGCTGGGGATGGTCGAGGTCATCTCGCTGAGCGTCCACGGCGTCGTCGAGCTGATCGTCTCGCTCACGCTGGTGGTGCTGCCGTGGATTCTGGCGCCGGCGTTCCAGACAGGCATGGCCGGGCGGGGCGCGCAGTGGTTCTACACCGCCGTCGGTGTGGCGATCTTTCTGGTATGGGTGTTGTCGGACTACACCGCGACGCCGTCGTCGTCGAAGACGAGTCCGAAGCCGCCGCCGAAACGTGATCCAGAGGCTTCCTCCCCGAGCGCAGAAGCGCGAAGCAGCGACACATAGTGCAGCTTCAAATCGAAGATTTGAGCTTCGACGGGGGAGGGCCGAAGGTCATACCCTTGCGGTGCTAAGGACGGCCGTCTCTTGGTTCGCAACGGGCGCTTTCTGTGATGGGCGGTCGGCGCCGACTCACGACGTCTGCCTTGAAGCTGCAATAGGGAACCGCCGGGCGCATGGGGGGCTCCGCTCATTGTGCTTCCAGCCGCGATGCTCAAAACGGGTGCTGCCCCAGCTCCTCCCCCCGTTCGACGTGCTCGAAGTGGGAGCGCGCGCCGTCGAGGTCGTCGTCGTCGGAAAGGCCCGGCGGCAGGTGCACCAGAATCAGCCGCTCCGCGCCCGCGTCGGCGGCGATGCGAGCGGCGCCTTCGGCGGTGGAGTGGCCGGAAAAGTCGCCGTTGGCCTCGTGAACGAGCACGTTGGCTCCCTCGCCGAGGCGCGCAACGGCGTCGGCCGGCTCCGTGTCGCAGGAGTAGGCGGCGACCTGATCGCCGCATTCGACGCGCAGGCCCACGTTGGGCTTGGCGTGCTCGACGGGCGCGGCGGTGACGCGCCATGTCTCGTCGGAGAAGACGAGGGCATCTGCTTCGTACGGCGTCTCGCGCCACTGAATCGTCGGCATGTCGTCCCAGCCGCTCGTGTCGAAGGCGCCGAAGGCGCGCTCCGCCTGCGTAAGCGCCTGACTGATGCCGCAGACTGGAAGCGGCCGCCGCCGCCCCAGGAGCCACAGCCGTTCCATGAGAAGTGGAAACCCGCTGATGTGATCGGCGTGCTCGTGCGTGAGAATCAGCGCGTCGAGGTCTTCGACGTCGAGCCCGGCCTGACGGTAGCGCTGAATCGCGTCCCCGCCGCAGTCGACCATCAGCGTCGAGACGTCGCCGGCTTCCTTTTCATGCGAAAAGGCCAGCATCGTCGTCGTGCGGTGCGGGTCGCTCGCCGCCGCGCCGGTGCCTAAGAGATGCAGTGTGGGCATGGCGGTTCCGGGGTTCGGGGAGAAGGCTTCGGAGTCGTCGGGAGCGTCCTCCACAACCTCGAACTCGCAACCGCAACCGCGCCCTACCGTTCGCGCTGTACGACGAACTGCGTCAGGTCCAGCAGCGCGTCGCGCGCCTGCGTCGGCGGGAAGTCGGCGAAGAGCTGGCGCGCCTCGTCGGCGAGGGTGTGCATCCGCTCGCGGGCGTAGGTCAGACCGTCGCGCTCCTCGGCAAAGGTCGCCACGGCGCGCAGGTCCTCGCGGTCTTTGTCGTCTTTCCCGACGATTTTGAGAATGTGCTGCCGCTCGCTGCGACCGGCGCGGGAGAGGGCGTGAATGAGCGGCAGCGTCATCTTCTTTTCCTGCACGTCCAGCCCCAGCGGCTTGCCGACGGCGCTCTCCGGGTCGAAGTCGAACAGGTCGTCGCGGATCTGAAACGCCAGCCCCAGCTTCTCGCCCGCCTCGTGCATCCGGTCGGCCTCGCGCTCGTCGCCGGACGCGCTCAGGGCGCCGGCGCGCGTGCACGCCCCGATCAGCGAGGCCGTCTTGTCGGAGATAATTCGAAAATACGTCTCCTCGTCGATGTCCAGCAGGCGCGACTTCTCGATCTGGAGTAGCTCGCCTTCGCTCATTCGGCGAATCGCGTCCGAGAGGGCGTGGAGCACGTCATAATCGCCATGGTCGAGGGACAGGAGCAACCCCTCGCTCAGCAAAAAGTCGCCCAGCAGAACCGAAATTTTGTTGCCCCAGAGCGCGTTGATCGAAAAGGCTCCGCGCCGCTCGTCGGCTTCGTCGACCACGTCGTCGTGCACAAGCGTGGCAGTATGCAGAATTTCCACCAGCGCCGCTGCACGGTAGCTCGTTTCGCGGACGCGCCCGCAACTCTTGGCCGCCAGCAGCACCAGCAGCGGGCGAATGCGCTTGCCCTTCTGCTTGAGGACGTAGCGTGTCACCTTGTCCAGCAGGCTCACGTCCGAGCGCATCGCCTCGCGGAAGTAGTCGCGGAACGCCTCCAATTCGTCGGCGACGGGGCGGCGAATGCCGTCGAGCGTAATCGTCTCGCGCCGCGCGCGGTCGGCGGAAGAGCCGGGAGAAGCGTCCAGCGGCGGAGCGGCAGCGCCGTAGCGGTCGGACGGGACCGAGGTCGTTTCGAGCATGGGCACGCGGCGAGCAAAAGTGGCGCTTGCGAGAAGAAGAGCGCTTTCAGAAATTATTGAAAGTTCCGCTGTCTGCTACGCCGCCCGCTCGGGAAAAGTTTTGCGCAATCTGTCGGACGTTACGTTTCTGGTGCGAGAGTTCGGGAGGGTGGGAGTATGGGCGTTCTCAAACCTGGTGGTAGCGCTTCGTTACGAGCGCAACTGCTGGACGCTTTCGCGGGTCACGGGTTCTTTCCCAGTCCACCGGCGCGCCCGTCGAGCGAAACCCCCCGCACTTCCACACTCCCACACCCCTGCATCCGCTACCCGAACCGGTACTGCTCGCGGCGCAGGAGCCAGAGAAAAAACGGCACGCCGCAGGCGGCGGTGAGGATGCCGACGGGGAGTTCCTGACCGTCGAGCA